>CALFTN010000044.1 GCA_937916395.1 uncultured Clostridia bacterium
ACCTATGACCCTCTGCTTGTAAGGCAGATGCTCTCCCAGCTGAGCTATGCTCCCATTGCTTCGTTGCACTCGCAACGATAGATACTATACACTATCCAAGTTAATTTGTCAACACTTTTTTTCAAAAAATTTTAATTTTTTTCAAAAAAGTTTTCAAGGGTGTTTTAAACCCTTGATTTTACTTCATTTACAATATTTTCCATCTCTTCAAATTTAGCCTCTATATCTGCAACAAGCTTAAATTGCGTTCTTGCACGAACAAGATTGTGCTCGGGATATTCAGTTTTAAAATAAACGTCACCATTTAAAAAGTCGCCTAAAAATCTTATACCACATTCAAAAGTTAAAAGTTTTGATGCGAATGGTAAATATTTAATTTCATTTTCTGTTAATGCATCCCCTGCCGACTCAAGATAACCTTCAACGTATGCTTTAAAAAGGTCTAAATCAAGTGAGATTTTTGAAAGGTCTTTTTCGTCTTCTGCACCAGTATTTGCACCAAAGCGGATGCTATCACCAAAATCATAAAGTGAGCTACCCGGCATAACAGTATCAAGGTCAACAACACAAAGTGGTTTGTTTGTAGCTTTATCAAAAAGAACGTTATTGAGCTTTGTGTCATTGTGAGTAACTCGTAAAGGAAGCTCACCGTTATCTAACATAGTAGTAAGAACTGCACAATCCTTTTCACGTGCCAACACAAATTCAACTTCTGGTAAAGCTTCGCTTTTTCTACCAGATTTATTTTCTTCAAGAGCAACTTTAAAATCGTTAAATCTTGAAACTGTATTATGAAAATTTGGTATTGTATCTTTAAGAGTTTCAATAGGATAATCTGCTAATTGTTTTTGGAAATTACCAAAGGCAATCGCAGCCATTTTAAAATCATCGCTACTTCTGACACCATCTAAAGAATATGAATTGTCAACAAAATTGTAAACACGCCAACATCCACCATCTTCTGCCAAAGCGTAGTTTTCTCCTGCTTTTGTTTTAAAAACAGTTAAAACCTCACGTTCTGTATCGCCACCAGCTTCTGCAATTTTTTTCTTAATATGTTCTGTTACCCCTACAACATTTTCCATAACCTCTATAGGCTTTTTAAAAACATTGTGATTAATCCACTGAAGAAGATATTTTTCTGTTTTACCCTCTACATCATATTCTACTACAAAAGTGTCATTAATATGACCAACTGTAATAGGTTTTATTTCTTTTATATTTCCTTTAAAATCATATTGATTTAAAATATTAATTAATTTAGCATCCATAATTTTTTCTCCTTATAAACTTACTTTAAACTGCTCGGCACGGATTTTAATATTGCCGTCTTTAGCACTTTCAATTGCAACATCGCAATATTCTTCTGCTGATGCCTTTTGACCAATGAGCTTTAAAAGACTTGCAACGTAGAGAGCAACCTGTGCTTTTTCATCTAAGTCAACAATTAAATCGTCATCAATTATGCTACGAAGCTTTTTAATTGCGTTACGTGCACAATGAGTAGAAAGCTTTATATCCCCCGCATCCTTACAAGCAAAATGAAGATTAAGCCAAAGCATACCAATTGTAGCTTTATCATCAGGGTTAATAGTTTCATTAATGTGAATTGCCTGAAGATAAGAAAGAATAACATTATCAAATTGACTTTTTAAAATTGCTTCGTTTTTCTTAATAACCAACGCATGTTGTGTTTTTAGCACAAGCTTCAACTTATCTACTTCATTGTCATCAATTGTGAAAAACTTATTTGTAGAATTACTATATGTACAATGCGGACAACGTGTAACATCAAGCCACAATGGGTCAGCATTATAATAAATTGCTCTGCCTGTTTCTTCAACTTCTCTTATTGTAAGTAAATTCTTTCTTACTGTTTTAGCTTTTACCATTCCACCACACACAGGACAAGGTTGCTCTAACAACTTAATATAATTAGGGTCTTGAACTGGTTCTTTTACGTTATGACTGAACGAGAATTGTGGTGGTAAAGAAAAAGCAACAGCTTTTTTCTTTTTGTTATTTTGTGAGCGTTTATATAATTCTTCGTTGAGCTTTCTTATACGATTACTCATACCGCTCATTATAACCTCAGCCATATCAGGACATGTTTCAAGAAACTTTTGCAAATTACTTTTATCTATCGCAATACAAACGGTATCCTCAAGAGCGATACAGCTGGCGCTTCTTGGTTGCTTGTCAAAAATAGCCATTTCGCCAAAAAACTGACCCTCACCGATTGTTGCAACCTTTGTAAGATTACCTAAAATGCCTGTAATAAATACACCTATTGAGCCACGAAGAACAATATACATTTCTTTTCCTAACTGACCTTCATAACAAATATATTCATCTTTATCAAAGTATTTAGGCTTTGAAATTCTTTCGAGTTCAATCTGATTTTTAATAGCCATAAATTTTCTCCTTTTGTTCAGACTGACTTATAAAAAGCCAGTCTGAACTGTTTGTTTTATTCTTCGTTACTAATCATATAACTTGAATCCCAACCAGTAGCTAAAGGCACTTTAGAAGCGGTTGTTGTTCCCGCTGTTGAAGTTACCGTAAAGTTACCATTTACACTACCAACATCTGTTACATCAAGTACAGACACATTATTAGAGCCTTTAAGATTCAATGTTGTCATACTTGTACAACCATAAATATAAACTGAACTTAATGCATTTAAATCCAACAATTCCAGCGTTTGTAAAGCAGTACAATTTGTAAGCTCAATACCACCCAATTCACTACATCCATTTGCATTAACATAGGTGAGTTTCGTATAAGCCTCGCCAGAATTCATCTGGAATGCCTGAAGCTGAGTACAACCACTCATATTTACACTTTCTAAAAGTTGGTTAGTACTTGTATCAAGATATTGAATTGCAGTATCTCTTACATCCAAAGTTGCAAGTTCTGGGCAATTTGTTAAATCAAGTTCAGTAATACCCGAACAACCTGAAATATTTAACTCTGTTAAATTAACACAAGCTGAAATATCAATACTTGTAAATACACTTAATCCCTGAACATTGATTTTTGTAAGTTTTGTATTTTCTGTAAATGTTAAATTTGTAGTGCTGTTAAATAATTCGATTCCTGTGTTAGAAATATTTAATTCTTCAAGTGATGTAAGAGTTGTTGCTACCATAGAAGAAATACCCTTACAATTATACAAATTAATTGTCTTTAACGCAGAACAATTCGTTGTGTTAAGAGAAGTGAGTTTTAAGTTTTCACTTGAACACATTAAATTAAGTTTTGTAAGATTCGTACAATTCATTAATATTACTTTGGTAAGATTCTGATGGTTTGGGAAATCAAGTTCCTGAATACCAGAATTACTAAAAACAAGGGATGAAAGTGTAGAACAACCTGACAAACCTGTTACACTTGAAATATTTGAACAAGAAACAAGACTCAAACTTGATATACTATTACACCCAGTTAAATCTAGTGATTCGAGTGATGTAAGCGACGTAGCAGAAAATTCAGTTATACCTGAACCAGATACATTTAAATTTTCAAGTTGCGTGCAATCATCAACATCTATACTTACAAGACTCGTGCAACCACTTACATCTATATCTGTAAGTCCTGAACAACCAGTAAGAGTCAATGTATTAAGGTTCGTACAACCCGTTGCTGTAAGTGTTGTTAATGAGGCACAATTCGTTACATCAAGCACTTCAAGATTTTTCAGATATGTTACATCGAGCGAATCAATTCCACAGTTTGTAATAGCAAGACTTGTAAGTGCTGTGTTTTCCATACCCGCCGAAAGCTTAACGCTCGTAAGCGATGTTGCACCAGTTAAGCTTAAACTTGTAAGATTTGTATTGTCATAAACCCAGAACTGTGTTAACAAATCAGAGCCTGTTACTGAAAGAGCTGTTAACCCTGTATTAAGAATGTTAACACTTTCTAATGCTGTGCAACTACTTACATTCAATGAATTTAGTGATGATACATCAGACAAATTAAGAGTTTTAAGTTTTGTATTATTTGAAAAATCAAGTGATGTAACATTTGTATTTTCAGTGAGCCCAAACGCTTCGAGTAATGTGTTAGCTGAAATATCAAATCCTGCAAATGAATTTACACCATTAAGATAAAGATTTTTCAAATTCACATTCTGAGTAAAGCTCATAGTGTCAGTGGCACTATTAAATGTTGAGACACCTGAATAAGTAAGGTTAAGAGTTTCAAGTGCTGTAAGAGTAGTTGTATCAAGCGTTGTAATACCCTTACAATTATATAAATTCAATGTCTTTAAAGAAGTACAACCAGTTACTGTGAGTGAATTAAAGGTTGTGCTTTCAGTCGAGCGCATTAAATCAAGATTTGTAAGTGAAGTACAGTTCTCAACACTAAGACTCTGAAGTTCTGAATTTGTTGAATTCAAATCCAGACTTGTAATTGCTGTGCCCTTTAACATAAGTGTTGTAATTGCAGAGCAATCTTTTATACCGACGATTGTAGCAAGCTTAGAGCAAGCCAAAGCATCAATTTCAGTAAGTGCCGTACAACCTGAAACATTAAGAGATGTAACTTTGTTCAAAGCACCAATTGTAAGAGTTTTTAAATTACTCTTATTACTTACATCTAATGTGCCTGTAATAGCCTGGCAACCGCCGATGTCAATTGTTTTAATAGCAGTCAAATCGGTAAAATCGATTGATTCAAGTGAACCAGCACTATTAAGCTTCAGAGTTTCAAGTTTACTACATCCAGTCAAATCGATACTGCTGAAATAAGAATATGCTTTAGTCTGGTCTGCCATTGTAAAGCTTGTAATAGCACTACAATTACTCAAATCTACCGTCTGTAATTTTGTATTGCTATTAACATTCAATTCAGCCAAATTCACACAACCACTTACATTTAAAGTGGTAAGTTCTGTACAAGTATCAAGACCTATAATATTTTCGTCAGTAAGGTTTATACAACCTGAAATATTTAACGTTTTAAGACTTGTAAGACCTGTAACATCAAGATTTGTAAGACTGGTAAGACCAGACAAATCAAGGCTCTCTATACCACCGTTATAAGCACAATTCACATTTACTAAGTTACTAAAATGTTTAATACCAGTCAAATCAGTGTAGCCACCATCTGTTGTGCTATCCCCTGCAACATTTATCGTAACAACACCTGTTAATTCGTCACCTATTAATGCTTCATCAGTAACATAAGGGTCATTGTTATAATTTGCGCTTATATAATATAAGAAATTACTATCAGGGAAGTTCGTACTATTTAAATCTACCCACGCACCACCACAAGCACTACAAGTAAGACCATCTGTAGATTTTGTATGTGAAGCAGGAATTGGTTCTGTGTAGCCCCAGCCACAAGAACAGGTGTGAGTGAGTATCCCCTCAGCAGTACAGCTATTAAGCTTAGTTACAGTATCTGTGTAGCTATGAGCTGTGCCATCAGTAAGTGGCACACCACACACATTACATTTTGTATGCACATCAGCCTCACCTGCATTGACCTCGGTGTGACCCAATGCCGGAACAGTCTCAGAATATTCATAACCACATTCACAATTATATGTATAAGAGCCTTCCTGAGTGCAATTCTCTTTTTGGTTTATAGTCTGTTGCATATCGTGCTCGGTTACTAAAGGCAAATCACAAACAGAGCATTTTATATGAACAGCATCGTTTCCAGCGAACACCTCAGTATGACCTGTTGCAGTTAAAACATTTTCTGAAAGAACCTCGTTGCAAACTGTACAGGTAACTGTTGTTTTACCGTCTGCCGTGCAAGTAGGCTCTATTGTAGTTGCATTTTCAGTATGACCGAGTTTTTCTAAAGCTTCGGTTGAAAGTATTTCATCACACACTGAGCATTTGATTGTTTTGCTACCAGCAGTTGTGCACGTTGGTTCAACAGTTTCGGTTTCTTCTGTATGACCAGTCTTTTCAAGAATTGTATAATAAAGTTCTTCATTACAAACAGTACATTTGGTTGTTTCATTACCATCCTCTGTGCAGGTTGGTGCTATTTTGGTTGTCTCTGCTGTGTGACCCAAAGCATCAACAACTGTTTCTGAAACTACCTCATTACAAATAACGCATATTTCAGTAATTTTTCCATCTTCGGTACAAGTTGCATTAACAGTTGTTGTTTCTATTGTATGACCGAGTTTTTCTAAAACAACTGTTTCAAAAACCTCACCACATACAGTACATTTTGTTGTTTTGCTACCGTTTTTTATACAAGTTGGTTCTACAGTTATTGTTTCTTTGGTGTGACCAGTTGCTTTTTCTACTGTTTCTGAAAGCTTTAAGCCACAAACAGAACAATTTACCACAGTTGAACCATCATAAGTACAGGTTGGATTTGCAACCATTTTCTTTTCTGTGTGACCTTTAGAAGCAATAACAGTTTCTGAGATTAAAGCATTACAAATACTACAGGTAACTGTTGTTTTGCCATTCGCAGTACAGGTAGCGCTAACTGTTACTGTTTTTTCAGTGTGGCCTGTTGCCTTAATAATTTTTTCTTCAATTATTTCCTCACATACTGAGCATTTTGTAATAGTTTTGCCATCTTTAAGGCAAGTAGGTTTAATTTCTTCTGTAACTACAGTATGAGTGTGGGTGGTTTCTGTTCCAAGTCCATCTGTTGGTGGGCCTTGTACTGCCACCACTTTTTGCTCTTCTACTACTTCTGTAGTTGTCGCAAGTGGAACATTATCATCAGGAATAACAATTTCTACAGGATTCTCTACTTTTTCAGCAACCTCATAAACCGATGTTTTTTGTGTCACATCAATATCACGTTCTATAATTTTTTCTTCAATCTCTTTTGTTTCAATAAACATTGAGTGACCATTGTTAGAAGCAAAGTAAATATCTACTAAGTCATCATCCGGAATATCCGTGACAACAATCGGCTTTAATACGCTTTCTAATGTGATTGGTGTACTTTCAATAATTTCGCCATCAGGATTTGTTTCGATTATTGTTGTGTCACCTGGCTTGTTATTACCAGAAGGTGTACCAACAAGAGCACTTAAATCAACTTTAACCTCATCAACCAAGTAAACTGTTTCTTTTTCATCCATATTAACAGTTGCTTTAAAACCTTCTTTAATTGTGACTTCAATATCTTCTACTTCACCACTTGGCTGAACGCGCTTACTCGAAACTGCACCACCATAAGTCATAACGTCCGTATTAAGTTCGCCTTTATCATTACGTGATAAATCAACTCTGAAAAGAGTACCACGAACTGCTAAGATTGCGTTTGGTGTATTTACAATAAAATCTTCATCTACCTGCAATGGTTTTGTAACCTCTGCTACAAGTGAGCCACGCTCAATATTAATAGCAGTTTTACCACCACTGACCTCTTCGAAAACAGCCTTTGCACCAGCTTCTAATTTTACATATTTATCATCATCTAAAAGAAGTCTTATGTAGCTGTTACCACCAGTAACCACCGAATAACCTTCTTCTAAGTGCATTCCTGTGTAGGCAGCATATTCAATGTTATTGTGAACTACACCAACCGTACCCTGAATTTCGATAACAGTTATATTTCTGTAGCCTTCCTTTGTTTCACCGAAAGCAAGAACTGACGTTATAGCAGTAGCAAGTATTGCAGTAATTAAAAATAATATTACGGCAATTTTAGTCTTTTTAGATTTTTCTTTTTTAACCATAATCAGTCCTCCTTTCGCAATTTATTCGAATTAAATCAGCATAGAACACCATCCGATTTAAGCTGTTCTAATGATTTTTTCTGGTTTTCTATAGAATTGGTTTCAATTAAAACCGTTGCATTGTTCATATATTTTTTATAGCACTCATAAAACGCAAAACGGTCAATTTTCCCATCGCCTAAGCTTAAGTGCAAATCACTTATTAAATCATTGTCGTTAATGTGAATATGCTTTATATATCTTGCTAAAGCTTCTGCCCATTTTTGAGGTTCAACATCTGAAAGTGAAGCATGTGCCCAATCAAGACAAACACCAAAATTCTCAAATTTACTTAAATGTTGTGAAATTTGCTTTAAAATATCCGGGCCTTTTTCAAACATATTTTCAAGATATATATTTACATCACTATTACTTTTTAATATATTTCCCCAGATTTCAATATTTTGCTTTGTGAAACACTCAACATACGCAGGAGAATTAAGAAAAGGGTTGTAATTAAGATGAAACACAACTGCCTTTGCGCCAATTTTTCGTGCAGCTTCAATACTCTGATTTATACGAAGAAGTGAAATTTCTTTAATTCTCTTATCATTACTAAATGGCGTAATATCAATAAAAGCACCATGCACCGTTGTGTATTCAGGTAAGCTATAGCTTCTGTATTCTTTAATAATTTCTGAAAGTGTTCTTTCATCATCGAGAATATCAGAATCAAAAAAATCATTATATTCAAAACCAAGATTAAATTCTTTAGCAATTGATAAAGATGCATTTAAATTATCTTTATCAGGGATAATAAGAAGTTTTTTCATAAACTTATTCACCTTCTGGACTTGTATAGCCAACTACACCTGTTACAGTATAAACGAAAATACCCTTTGATTTACCCTTGAGTGGAATTTCGCCAACATCTTCTACAGTAATTCTGTCGCCTAAAGCTTCACGCACAGACTGACTTATATATACGTTACCCCTTGGTGCATTTGCTTCAAGACGGGCAGCTGTATTTACTGTGTCGCCAATTGCTGTATAATCCATACGGAAATCGCAACCGATATTACCTACAACGGCAGGTCCACAGTTAACACCTACACCAAATCCTACGTGCTTACCATAGCGTTTTACAAACTCTTCTTCAATTTTGTTACCACCCTGTACTATATCCCAGGCGGTAAGAATAGCTTTATAAATATAATCTTCTGTATTAAACGGTGAATTGAAAACCGCCATAGTAGCGTCACCGACGAATTTATCTAAAGTACCGCCATGACGGAAAATACAACGTGTTGTGAGCTCTAAATAGTCGTTTAAAATATCAACAACCTGCTCAGGCTCAAGACTTTCTGAAAGTGGTGTAAATCCACGTATATCAACAAACATAACTGCAATATCACGGTTTTCACCACCGAGCTTCAACTCGTAAGTGCCATCCTTTGCAATTTCTTCTACAACCTGTGGAGCCACATATTTACTAAATGCTTTTTCTATGCTACGCTTTGCCATTCTTGCTTCATAGTAATGAACTGCAACATATATAACTGCAATTACAATTGCTAAAACAGGAACAGAAAGAACATTCATTGTATAGCCCTGATTAAAGAGAATTAAGCCAGATAAAAGCTTTAATATTGCAGTTGCAAGGCAAACAATAATTGTTTTCGCAACACTCAAATTCCAACAAACAAATGTAATAATTGCAATAACAATGGCAGAAATTAAAGCATCAACCACCTTATTAACATTCTCGAGAGTTTTGCCCTCCATAATAGCCTGAATTACGTTAGCGTGTATTTCTACTCCGTACATCTGACTACTTCTATCAACAGGAACGAAATAAGCGTCCATCATACCAGCCGCGTAAGCTCCGACTAAAACAATGCAATCGTCGAAAGCCGTTGCAGGAACATTACCCTCTAACACATCAATAAGAGAAACATTCTCAAAATCACCAGGGTTACCACTATAACGGAAGTTCATAATACTGTCGTTAGTCGGATATTCAGCCTCTAAGCCTTTGCTCTCCATATATTTTTCATAAACTACTGCACTGAAGCTTTTTGCAGTAACAGCTTTACTTTCTTTAAAGGATAAAAATGAGCTTCTGATAAAGCTATCGTCATTATCCATAAGAGCATTAACAAATCCCTGACTTACATTATCGCCTAATGCTTTATATGGTAAAACCCTTTCTTTAATTGTCATTGAATTTTCAATAAGATTACCGCTTTCATCCTCTTGTAATTCTTTTGAGAAAACATAACTGAAACCACAAACTACATTGCCATATTTTTTACAAATATCTGCAAATTCTTTATCAGTTTTAGCATCCTTTTCACTTGAAAGAAGAATATCGAAACCAACTACTGCAGGACGAATTTCTTCTGAAACACAAAGGGTATTTAAAAGCTTGGTATAAACAGAACGATCCCACGTAGAAATATCGCCTAATTTATTCATAGTTTTATCATCAATTTTAATAATTCTTATTTCGCCACTTGTACCAGAAGCGTGATGATACAAAACATCTTCACTTGCTTTATCTGCCGCAGAAAGCAGATTTAAAAATACAGCTAAAAAAGCTACTATACCCGCTAAAAGCGAAGCTAAAATTCTTTTTAATTTCTTCATTATGTAACCACCGGAATTTGAAAATAATTATACAT
The DNA here is from genome assembly GCA_937916395.1 of uncultured Clostridia bacterium. Lineage (GTDB taxonomy): Bacteria > Bacillota > Clostridia > Oscillospirales > Acutalibacteraceae > DTU089. Next base: position 10,345 of record CALFTN010000044.1, read on the forward strand.
AATATATGTTACTATAAATTCCCAAAAATTGCAATAGACTATTAAAACAAAAAAATGCGGAACAAAAAGCTCCGCGTTTTTTAGTTTATAACATATTGAAAGCCTGTTAACACTGCTAAGAAACCAAAGTTAAAAGCTGTGAACATCAAAATATATTTTTTAGTTTTACCAGGATTATTTTTAGAATATTCTCTCAAAGTAATTAAGCTTGCAAGTGAAGCAATTAAAGTACCCACGCCACCGATATTTACACCCAAGAGTAAATCCTTATAATCAGTTGTGAACTGTGAAAGAAGTATTGCAGACGGCACATTGCTTATAAACTGACAAGAGATAACACTAAAGAGAAGTGTGCTTTTATCGAGTAAGAACTGAAACAATTCTTTAACGACATCAATTCTTGCCATATTTCCCGAAAAAATAAAGAAAGCACAGAATGTTAAAAGCAACGGATAATCTACCATTTTAAGTGCTTTTTTATCTAATATTAAAAGAGCTGTTGGTATAATAATTAAACCAGTCCAATAAGGAATAAAACGGAAAACAATTAAAATTGAGTAAGCAAAAAGCACCAAGTAAATTGCAGTACGGGTTTTGCTTACGTGCATTTCTTCGCCCTCTAATTCGAGTGGCTCTTTTTTTACAAAAATGAAGCAACAAGCAGTAATAATTGCGATTGACAAAACGAATGTTGGCAACATTGTAAGCATAAATTCGCCAGTTGGTATATTGAACTTTGAATATAAAAACAAGTTTTGTGGATTACCAAAAGGTGTTAACATACCACCCAAATTAGCGGCAATATTCTGCATTATAAAAGTAAACGCCATATATTTCTTTTTACCGGTAGTTTTTAAAACAAAACAACCTAATGGCAAAAACGTTAAAAGTGCCATATCGTTTGCTATTAACATTGAACCGATAAATGTTATATAAATAAGTGCTAAAATAGCAAATCTGGCATTTTTAAAAAGCTTTACAATCTGCTCTGCTAACACATAAAAGAAATTTATATTTTTTAAAGCACAAACAACTGCTAAAACGCAGAAAAGACAAGTAAGAGTTTTAAAATCAAAATAACCTATGTAATTTTTATCTACTGGAACAATTATTGTAGTAATTAACGCCGCTAAAAAAGCTATAACTAAAACAACATTTTTCTTACAAAACCTTGGAACTTCTTTTACTATTACTGACATTTTTTATTATCTCCACAAGTTAATTCTTTTTAAACCTGCAATATAATAGTACTTGAGGTTGTAAATGTCAATAGTTTTTGTTAGATTTTAGGTGTTGGGTGTTAGGTTTTAGGATGTTTAAGATTAAATATATTCATCTATACTAATTTCTGGGTAAATCTTTTCATATCGAATGCCTGAACCATCTTTTGACTTAAAAGGGTCTCTGCCGAATATATAAACTGTTGTAAGATAATCTTCAATGGACGGATATTCCACTTCACCAAACTCATCATACCACAATTCTTTTTTGCGTTCATCGTCTGACTCCTCAACTTCAAATTTCATACGTGCTATATAAAGCCTTAAACAAAACTTTGCCTCGTCTTTGTCTATATCAAATTTTTTCATTAACGAATCGCAAAACATATCTTGAAAAGACATAGTATCACCATCCAAAAAAAGTTAATAATAATTCTACTAAACTAATTTTAGTTCAATAGTGAACTAAAGTCAATAGTTTATTTCTGAACTGTACTAAACTTAATGTGTAAATATAATACAGAGGGTTTATTGTTATGGATTATGCACAAAGAATAAGAGATTTAAGAGAAGATAGAGATTTAACACAGGAAGCTGTTTCTAAATTATTAAAAACTTCGCAATCCTATTATGCACAGTACGAAAACAGAAAAAGACCTTTACCAACAGAACATTTAATAACACTTTGTAAATTCTATGATATTTCTTCAGATTATATATTAGGATTCACTAATACCCCAACGCCATTGCCAAAGGAATAAAGCAATACAAAAAATAAGTTAAGGTGATGTTATTGTGATTGGATTAAAGAAAATAAGAAAGCAACAAAATCTTAACCAACAAAAAGTCGCAATTGACTTAAACATATCACGTGAAGCACTTTCACATTACGAAACAGGAAAGCGTGAACCGACACTCGCCCTACTTGTTCAGATGTCTCAATACTTCAGATAAATTATTTAATAACTGGCGAAGAATTTAAAAAGAAATGACCTATAAGTAAGTTTTGGTTACTTGTAGGTCATTTTTTAGTATGACTTGTGTTAGGTTTGGGGTGTTGGGAAATAGTAAAAACGAAAAACTCTATCATTTTTAGTTTGTAGTAGACTTAAATGATAGAATTTTTATATTTAACATTTATTATCTTGTAAAAAAAGTTAATCTCCTTGGGTCACATTTAAAAATCTCTTGTGTGCACTTTTCAACTTGTTCTTCGTTTCCGAGTTTTTTATATGCCATTCGTAAAAAATGATAAATGCTAATTTTTATATTGTTTTGCTTTGAAATTTGTTTATCTTCTAACAATGTATCCAAGAAAGAAATACTTTTTTCGTAATCACCTGAAACAAATGATTTAAAGAAATCATAATAAACACTTGAATTAATTGTAGATTTGGGGTTCACTTCATTCATTATCTGATTTTGTAACTCAATGAGTTTTAAAACCCTGTTATAATTACCTGTGATAAAATTCGATTTTATTTCTAAATCTCTTTGTAAAAATATAAAATTTTTATCGCCTTTTTCGTTGATATAACTCGAAACAGCAAAAACACCTTCAAAATCACCATCAAAGTAACAACAAAGTGCTTCCCACTTCTTGTCAAACACATCTTGATTCTTCCTTGGTTTTCTCACTAACTGAGAAGCAGACTTCACATCAACTTCTATTGCTAACAACCGTGTAAAGAGCATCAAACGCATAAATTCAAGTGCAACAACAATTAATAGTGCTATTACAATTGGCACAACAATCCAAGTCCAACTAACACGGCTTATATTTCCTTTGGTTAAAATTTCAATAATTGGCACAACTAAACCTAAAGTTAAAATTAGCACTTGTCTTTTTCTAAAATTTTCGGCTTATAAATTTCAATTTCTTTTTCCATTAGAATTTTCTCCTTATTACCAACAACTAATTTGGCGATATATTTGATATAGCAAATGCGATATAACTGCATAAATACAGTTGCGATATATACTCGCTTTCGCTCGTATGCGATATGAAATAAATCCACGAATTGTGCCGAAGGCATATCGCACCGCAGGTATATCGTATTGCAACGCAATATCTCGCAAATTCGAAAGAATTTATATCGCTGATTAGCAAAACTAATCAATATCTCGTAAGTTCCGCCTTAAAGAGCGTATCAACCGGATACTTACCGCCACCGCTTCTATACTTTGAAGCGCCTGACTCAAAGAGCAAGAAAATTGTACCGTTAACACTTTCAATACCCTCACTCATTGGTGGGGCTGTGTAAGAGGTTTTCATATCTAACTCGTCACAAGCGTAAAGGTTTATTTTATTACCATCTATTGTAACCGTATCTACCCTGTCGCCTTCTGTAACGTCATTAAACACTTTAATTACAGAGTCATTTTTTCGCCCATAGCTTGTGCTGAAAATAAAACCACCTGAAAGTGTACGTGTCATACCCTGCACCTGTTCTGGAATTGCAAGCATAATATCTGGCACGTAGCCATCGTGAGTAGAATTGATTTTTTCTATTTTAGGAAGACCATCTTTAAGATTATAACCCTCACAATAAGCATAGAAGGTTTCACCAGAATTTATAGTTGTAACCCAATTCGCTTCTTTACGAGCTTCGTCAGCGCTTTCTATAAAGTCGCCCACCCATAAAATTTCACTATAAACATTAGCAAAAGACCCTTTTGTATTAAGTTTAAAATCCGAAACAAATCTTACAGTTGAACCATTTTGTGCTTTTTCGAGCGTTTCAATAGCAATAGTACGTGCAGAATAATCACTAGTTACAAAAATATAACTACCAGAAGAAGCCACACCACCAGCGTGACCAAAATACATTGAACCATCTACGTTCTGGAGTTTCACCGCTTTTATAAATGCACCATTTTCTGCATCTAAAATCATAAGCATTGATGGAAATTCAGCATCTTCGTAATAACCGCTTATAATTATCCAATTTTTGTCAAAATTATAGCAAATACCCTGAGGAATAATACCCTCTAAAAGACCTGGTGTTCTGAATGAAGGCTCAAACACGTTAAGGTAGTTTTCATATTCTTCGTTTTCAGAAACAAAATCATACAAAACAACATTTGTGTTAGTTATAACATCTGTAATATCTTTTGTTCTTAAAATTTTTCTGCCACTACAAGAAGAAAGCATTGAAACTACAAGCAAAAGTGAGATTGCAGAAAGTAAAGTTCGCTTCACGATATATCACCTCGTTTTCAGTATTTTACTACAAACTGGAAAAAATTGCAAATTTTCGCCCCATCGACAAAATCTTTAATTTTATCGATGGGGACGTTTAATTAAAATTCAATATTGTAGTCGCCTAATTGATACTTAGTACATGGGAAATTTGTCTCACCATTTTCATCTGGGAATGGTGACCAAGTGTCATTTTCATAAACTGCTCTTTCGGCTTCATTTTTAAAATCAGGAATTCTGTATTGAATACCATCATTAAGGCTACTGCGCCAACCAAAAATTGCTGTTGCAGTCATAGCCGCTGATTTGTATACATCTAAGAATGGCTCTCTGTCATTCTGAACACAATCGAGGAAGTCGTAAATTGCATAGTAATCACCACCGAAATGACCACTCTGACTTGCTCTGTCTTTATCGAATGGGTATTCAGCATCATAGAATGTTTCTTGCTCCATACCCTCTGGAATTTCCCAATCATTGTAGAAAAGACGAACCTTATAGTCATCGCCACGAACACTCTCAAGGCTACCCTTACCACAGTTCATACGATACCAAAGACCGTGACCACCAAATTTTGACCAGCCTGTTACTCTTGCAATTGAACCATTGCTCATAGTGCAAAGCATAATTGAAGCAACGTCTTTTGTTGGTTCTTCTTCACGCTCAATGCGAACCTCGTCGCTATAAATGCTAAGAGCATTAACAGCAACAGGAACTTCGCCAGTAATTTGCATAATAGGTGCTAAAGCGTGAGTTGAGTAATAACCAGATGGCATAAGCGCACGCCAATGCTTTGCATCAGGTGTAATAACCTTATAACCATCGTGTGGCATTGGGTGAACATATTCACCTTCGCAGTAAACTGCGCCACCAAGTGTTTTGTTTTTATAGATTTCTTCCATTTTTCTTACTGTACCAAAGTAAGCACAGTTTTCAGCAATCATATATTTTGCCTTACTCTTTTCAGCAGCACGGCATAATTTAACACAATCAGCAAGAGTTACTGCAGGGAGTGTTTCTGAATAAACGTGAATACCCTTTTCGAGTGCTTTTATTGCGAATTTTGCGTGCTCATGGAAGTAGTTTGCTAAAATAACAACATCTAAACCACTTTCGATGAATTCATCAAATTCCTTGAAATATTTTGTATCTTCACAAGTGCATTTTTCTACGAGTTCATAAGTTGTTTCGTCACAGTCACAAACTGCATAAATATAGCCTTTTTCGCTTAAAACAGCTGGTTCTGCAATAGCTGTACCACGTCTGAGACCGAAAACACCTACTTTTAATTTATCTTTTTTCTCTACTGTACAAAGATTTTTAACGAAATTGTTGTCATTGTCATAACAATCAATATTCATATATCCGTAACGGTTAAGCCAGAAAAGCCAACGAGCCTCCATATCTTCTTCATAGAGAACTGGTCTAAATCCTGCTCTTAAATATGATTTAACTGCTGGTACTCTGAATTCATCTGTTGTAAGACCAACGTAAGTACAACCAGCTTTAGAAAGTGCTGCTAAAGCAATCTGATTAAGGTAAGCACCAAGACCTTTACCACGGCTATCTTTGTGAACAGAAACCATATGTACCCAGCCTCTGCCATTTTCTTGAACGAGTGCTGTAATTGTAGCAACAGGGTTACCGTTTTCTGTAATAAAGAATACATTTTCAGGCTTGTAGCCATCTGCACCTTCAATAACATCTATAAACCTGGTGTCATCTGCATCGTCACCAACTAAACCGTTTTTGCAGATTTCTGCCCAGGCAGCTCTGTCTTCTACTGAACCATTATAGCTTCTGTATTCAAAGCCACCTAAATCGGTTGGAAATTCGCAAGGCTCAGTTAATGTTTTGTATAATTTTAATTGACTCATTTTTTTGCTCCTTTAATATGTGAAATTGTTTTTTCAACTAAATCAGAAATTTCTATAACACCCATACCAGTAATACCAGTATCAAGCTTATTATTTAAAGGCTTAACCCATTCTTCACCAATTGAACTAAAGCCGTTTAACATACCTAAAACAGAACCGACAGTTGCACCGTTGCAATCTGTATCATAGCCAATCTGGACTGCAAGACAGATTGATTTACCAAAATCGCCATTACCATAAAGCAAGGCAGTTGCTACAATTAATGCATTGGTAATTGTATGAACAGAATCGTGTGGGTCAAATTCGTCGTATTTATTATGTATGAATGAAACACATTCTTCTTGTGACACACCATTTTCGAACTTTTCTATAATATCATAAACAGCTTCGTAAAGTCTTGAAGTTGCAGGAATTTCAGAAAGACCAGCTTTAATTACATCTATAATACTTTCAGCATTTGCTGCAGAAGAAATCATAGCTGAGACAAACATTTCGCCATAAATACCATTTTTTGTGTGTGAAATTGAAGCATCGCGAAACGCATACTCTGCACCAAGCGCTTTATTACCTGGTGTAATGTAACCGAAGTAGTCGCCTCGAATTTGTGCGCCAATCCATTCTCGGTAAGGGTTCTGAAAATTTGCAGAATACGGTGGTGCATAACCATTTATAAAGTTACGATATGCTACCTTTTCTGCAGTAAAATACTTTTCAATCGGTTGACTCTGAAGCCAGAGCTTTGCAACGTCTTTAGGTTCAAAATCGTAACCATATTTTTCTATTAAAACTTGTGACAACGTAGTGTAAGTTGTATCATCATCGACTGGTGCACATTCTATTACGTCTGCCCAAGCTTTATCGCGAAGATAGAAGTCATATTTTTCAATCATTTCTTCTGTGATTTCAGTCGAAAGAATATAACGTGATAATGGATAGTTTCCTGTTTCTTTAAGAAGTAGATATAATTCGTTAGTTTTAATCCCCTCTAATGGCTTACCTAAAAGGCAACCACAAATTCTACCAAACCACGCACCTTTGATTTTTTCATACAATAACTTATCATCAAGTGCGATTTTTTTATAATCGTAAGGCATTCTTAATGCTTTTATGCTTTCTAAATCTGATGGCTCGTTATACTTATAGTCGTCCCTTATTTCAGCATTAATTATTTTTTCATATAATTTATCTGCAATATCTGCTTGTTCTTTTGAATAAGGTATTTTAATAGCCTTTTCAAAATCAGCTTTAAAGTCATCAATATTAAGACCTTCATCTATACACTGCTTAAGTTCAATATCAAGAGTTTTGCAGTAAGAATCCCAATAATAGTCACCTGAATAATCAGGGCAGATTTTGTTATTAAGCATAGAACCACCATCACAATCTAAAAGATTATATACTTTTAAGTAGTAATATTCAAGAGAAAACAGATTATTTTATTGTAATTTTGAAAAGTCTTGCACCGTGAGAGTTGACTTTTGCAGAAAATTCAGCAGTAGTTACTGTGTATTCATTATGTGACCACATATCCCAAACGCTGTATTTTACACCACCAACTGCAATATCTGTAACATCAAATGAAATTTCTCGTTCTTTATCATCTGTATTAAAGAGCGCAACATATTTGCAATTTTCGCCTTTTGATGTCCAGATAATTTCACCTTTACCGTCAATTTCTTCACGCTTAAACTGCCTTGCACCGCTTGAATTTTTAAGCATATCAATAAGCTCTCTGTTCTGAAGAAGCGAAAGTGTGAATTCATCATTTTCACGCATTTCGCCACCCATCATAAGTGGTGAACGGAAAATCCCCCAGAGTGTCATCATTGTTATTTGCTCATCGTGTGTAAAGCGTGTATAACGGTTTCTGTATTTTTCTAATTCTTCAGTTTTCTGAATTCTGCCAAGTGGCAACATATCACAATCTGGCCAAGCGCCAGGTTGAACGTACTCTTGCCAAGCATAGCAACGTTCAAACATAGCGTGGAGTTTCTCCCACTCATCCCAGAAATCGCCTGTCATACGCCAGAGATTAGCATTTTTTGCCAAATGCTCGTGCTCTTCAACAGGTGCTGGACCTGGCGAAAGGCTTAACACCATATCTCTGCCACATTTATCAATTGCTTTTCTTATCATTTCGATTTCTCTTCTTGCGGCATAAGGATTATGTGGGAATATTTCAATATTTGCAATATCGTCACATTTTATGTAGTCAACACCCCATGATGCGTAGAGTTCAAATATAGAATCGTAATATTCCTGCCCACCCTTTGCATCAGGGTCAACACCATACATATCAGGATTCCAGAGACACACAAAAGACGGTTTTGCAATATCATTTGCAGTAACACCCTCACATTTGATTTTTGTATGCTGGTGTGCTGCCTGTCTTGGAATACCTCTCATTATATGAATACCAAATTTAAGACCAAGAGAATGAATATAATCGGCAATCGGTTTAAAGCCTTTGCCATCAGCTGAGGATGGGAAACGCTCAACAGATGGAATGAGGCGTGAAAATTCATCCATGCAAAGTGGTGCAAAATAGTGATAATAAAAGCTATTCGCTGTTGGCTCTGACCATTGAATATCACAAACGACATATTCCCAGCCGTAATCTTTTAAGTGTTCTGCCATATAATCAGCATTAGCTAAAAGCTGTTCCTCGTTAACAGCAGCACCATAGCAATCCCAGCTATTCCAACCCATAGGTGGTGTAGGTGCAAGTTTTTTATGCATAAAATATCATTCCTTTTGGTTTATTCAAAATATAAAATTATTATACAACCATCCCCTATTTTTTTCAATATGAAAATAAACTTAAATAAAAAAACAATTTTTAAAAATAAATAATTTAATGTTAAAAAACACTTGACAAATAGTACTAATTCAAATATAATGTTAAGCGTTCCTGCTGGGATAAGGACCATTAGCTCAGTTGGTTAGAGCAACCGGCTCATAACCGGTTGGTCCGGGG
>CALFTN010000045.1 GCA_937916395.1 uncultured Clostridia bacterium
TTCTTTCAACGTTTTCTTTGTTCTTTTCGTCTTCTTCAAGATATTCAATAATATCGTAAACGTCAACAACAGAATATACTGGGAAGCCATATTCTTCGCCAACCTCTGCCATAGCAGATTTTTCACTCTGGCCTTTTTCTTTACGGTCAACCATAACAAATGTTGCTGCAACCTTTGTACCTTTAAGTGAAGAAAGAATTGACATACTCTCTCTTATTGCAGTACCAGCAGTAATAACGTCTTCAACAATAACGATTCCTTCGCCTTCCTGTGGCTTGTAGCCTACGAAAACGCCACCTTCACCGTGGTCTTTTTCTTCTTTACGGTTAAAGAAGAATGGAACATCAAGACCATTCTTTGCTAATGCTACTGCAACAGAAACTGCAATTGGAATACCTTTATAAGCAGGTCCATAAAGAACAGTCTTTTTGTTACCTACCTTTTCAAAGTATGCTTTTGCATAAAATTCGCCTAATTTACAGATTTGTTCACCTGTTTTAATATCACCAGCGTTGATGAAATATGGAATTTTTCTACCACTTTTAGCAGTAAAATCACCAAACTTAAGAACGCCTGCGCCTTCTAAAAACTGAATAAATTCTCTTTTATATGCTTCCATAATTTAATCCTCTTTATCTATTAATCACAAAATTCTGCTACGCATCTATTATATGCTGCAACTGGGTCTTCTGCTGCTGTAATTGGTCTACCAACAACAATGTAGTCTGAACCGATTTTCTTAGCTTCCTGAGGTGTCATAACACGAACCTGGTCACCTATATCACCATCAGCAAAACGAACACCTGGAGTAATTGTTAAGAAATCCTTACCGCAAAGGTCATGAACCTTACCAGCTTCAAGTGGTGAGCAAACAACACCATCAAGACCTGAATCTTTTGCATTCTTTGCATAGTGCATAACAACTTTATCAATTGGCTCATTTATAAGAAGCTCATTTTTCATTCTTTCTTCACTTGTTGAAGTGAGCTGAGTAACTGCGATAAGAATAGGTCTTGTGCCATCTGCACGTGTAAGACCTTCTAAAGCACCTTCCATCATAGCGCCTGTACCAGCAGCGTGAAGGTTTGTCATATCAACATCTAAGTTACTTAAAACTGCCATTGATTTTTTAACTGTATTAGGAATATCGTGAAGCTTTAAGTCAAGGAAAATCTTGTGTCCTCTTGCTTTTATTTCACGAACGATTTGTGGACCCTCTGCATAGAAAAGCTCCATACCGATTTTAACAAATGGTTTTTTACCAGTGAACTTATCTAAAAAATCCATACAAGCCTGCTTGCTACTGAAGTCACAGGCAATAATTACGTCCTTACCCATTAGTGTGCGCCTCCTATTATATCCTTTAAATTAGTAATACCATATTTTTCCATAACACGTGGTAAATCTTCAATTATATCTTTACACACGTAAGGGTTAATTAAGTTTGCAGCACCAACTTCAACAGCTGAAGCACCCGCTAACATAAATTCGATTACATCCTCTGCAGTTGAAATACCGCCCATACCAACGATTGGAATATTAACTGCTTCATACACCTGGTAAACCATTCTTACTGCTACCGGTTTAATTGCATTACCTGAGAAACCACCCATTTTATTAGCAATAACTGGTTTCTTTGTTTTTAAATCTATTCGCATACCCAAAAGTGTATTTATAAGACTAATACCATCTGCACCAGCTTCTTCACAAGCCTTTGCAATAGACACAATATCCGTAACATTTGGAGAAAGCTTTATAATAACAGGCTTGGTTGTTGACTTTTTAACTTCTCTTGTCACCTCTGCGGCGGCTTCTGGTGAAGTACCGAAGCTCATACCTCCACCGTGAACATTTGGGCAACTTACGTTAACCTCAAGCCAACCCACCTGCTCTTCTTTATCTAACCTTTCGCAAGTATAAACATAATCTTCAACAGAAAATCCGCTTACATTTGCCATAACCTTTTTATTGAAAACTTTTTTAAGCTTTGGTAATTCTTCGTTTATAACCTTTTCAACACCAGGATTCTGAAGTCCTACAGCATTAATCATACCAGCTTCACATTCTGCAATTCTTGGTGTAGGGTTACCAAAGCGTGCATCTTTTGTAGTACCCTTGAATGAAAATGTACCTAAAATGTTTATGTCGTAAAGTTCACTGAATTCATAACCATAGCCAAATGTACCACTGGCTGGAATCAATGGATTAGAAAGAGTTAAACCACAAAGTGATGTTTCAAGATTTACCATATAATCTCCTCCCTTTCTAAAACAGGACCATCTTTACAAATTCGTTTGTTGCCATATTTTGTTTTGCATGAGCAACCCATACAAGCACCAAAGCCACAGCCCATTCTTTCTTCAAAGCTATATTGACCACTTGTAGTAGCAGTATTTTCAATAGCTTTAAACATTGGCATTGGTCCACAAGTGAAGAAGTATGAATATGAAAGGTCTTTCATAACGTCAGTTACAAAGCCTTTTACGCCTACACTTCCGTCAACAGTTGTAACATAAACTGTTGCACCTAAAGCTTCAAATTCTTCTTTATAGAATATTTCATCAGCAGTATTAAAGCCTAAAATTACTGTTGGCTTTTTACCCTCTGATATTAACTTTTTGCAAAGACCATACATTGGTGGAACACCAACGCCACCGCCGATTAAAAGTGGATTAGCTCCACTTTTATCGGTATTGTAGCCGTTACCAAGTCCGACTAAAATATCAAACTTCTCGCCAGCTACCTTAGTTGACATAATCTGGGTTCCAGCACCCACTACCTTATAAATAAGTGTAATTGTACTGTCATCATAATCGCAAACTGAAATTGGTCGTCTTAAATAAAGACCATCAATTTTCAGGTTAACAAACTGACCTGTTGCAGTAAGGCTCTTTGTATCGCCTTCAACTATCATTTTGAAAACATCTTTTGCGATTTTTTTATTCTCAATTATTGTATAAATTCCTTGATACATTATTATTCTCCATTATGCGTCTATTGTTGAGATGCAGAGTGTTGTTTCTTCAAGAACATCAAGTAACACAGCAACGGTATCGAGGGAAGTGAAGAGCGTTACATTGTTTTCAACTGCACATTGACGAATTTCGTGACCGTCAGAAGTTACGCCAGACTGGTTAATATCACGTGTATTGATAACGTAATTAATATAGCCCTGACGCATATTATTAAGAATTTCTTCGCTACCTTCGCTGATTTTCTTAACTGCGTGAGTTCTGATACCATTTTCCTTTAAGAAGTTTGCAGTACCCTCTGTAGCCTGAATATTAAAGCCCATATTATAGAAGCGACGAATAATTGGTAATGCTTCCTTCTTATCTTCATCTGCAATAGTTGCAAGAACTGTACCATAATTCATAACATTCATACCAGAAGCCTGTAACGCTTTATAAAGAGCACGTGTGAGCTTATCATCATAACCAATAGCTTCACCTGTTGACTTCATTTCTGGTGAAAGGTATGCGTCAAGACCACGAAGCTTTGAGAATGAGAAAGCAGGTGCTTTAACATACCAACGTTTTTTATCTTCTGGGTAGATATAGTCAATACCCTGTTCTTTAAGGCTCTTGCCCAAGATTGTAAGAGTTGCAATATCTGCAAGACTATATGAAGTTGCTTTTGAAAGGAATGGAACTGTTCTTGATGAACGTGGGTTAACTTCAATAATAAACACATTATCTTCTTTATCAACAATGAACTGAATGTTGTAAAGACCAACAATACCAATACCTAAGCCTAATTTCTTTGTATAATCAAGAATTGTTTCTCTTACCTTTTGTGAAATGCTGAATGTTGGATAAACACTTGTTGAGTCACCGCTGTGGATACCTGTTCTCTCAACAAGCTCCATAATACCTGGTACGAAAACATCTTTACCATCGCAGATAGCGTCAACCTCAACCTCTTTACCAGAAATATATTTATCAACAAGAACTGGCTTATCTTCATCAATCTCAACAGCAGTTTTGAGGTAATGCTTTAATTGTTCTTCATCAGCAACAATCTGCATAGCACGACCACCTAAAACGAATGATGGACGAACTAATACAGGATAACCAATCTTCTTTGCAGCCTCAAGACCATCTTCAATCTTAGTAACAGCTTTACCTTCTGGCTGTGGAATGTTTAATTCTTTAAGAAGCTTTTCAAATGAATCGCGGTTTTCTGCTTTTTCAATAGCATCGCAATCTGTACCGATGATTTTAACACCACGGTTTTTAAGTGGCTCCGCTAAGTTAATTGCAGTCTGACCACCAAGAGAAGCTATAACACCCATTGGTTTTTCAAGGTGGATAATATTCATAACGTCTTCAACTGTAAGTGGTTCGAAATAAAGCTTGTCTGAACAAGTATAATCAGTTGAAACTGTTTCAGGGTTATTATTTATAATAATTGCTTCATAGCCTGAAGCTTTGATTGTTTGCACAGCGTGAACTGTTGAGTAGTCAAATTCAACACCCTGACCAATTCTGATAGGACCAGAACCGAGAACAATGATTTTTTCTTTATCTGTTACAACAGATTCATTTTCTGACTCGTAGGTTGAGTAGAAATAAGGCACTGTACCTTCAAACTCTGCTGCACAAGTATCAATCATTTTGTATACTGGGAACATATTATTTTCAACACGAAGGTTGTAAACATCAATTTCATTACATTCCCAAAGACGAGCAATATACTGGTCGCAAAATCCCATTCTTTTTGCTTCATAAAGAACAGTTAAATCTTGCTTGTTTGCTTTGAGTTTTTCTTCCATACGGATGATATTTCTGACTTTTTCTAAGAAGAGAATATCAATCTTTGTAGCATCATAAATCATACCGATATCAGTGCCATGGCTGATAAGCTCTGCAATTGCAAAAATTCTGTCGTCTGTACCATCTTTGATGTATTGGAGAAGCTCTGCTTCTGTGAAGCTGTCAAACTTCTTCATATAAAGGTGACAAACACCAATTTCAAGTGAACGTGCAGCCTTTAAAAGACATTCTTCGATAGTTCTGCCAAGGCTCATTACTTCACCGGTAGCTTTCATTTGTGTAGAAAGCTTATTGTTTGCAGTTGCAAATTTATCAAATGGGAAACGTGGCATTTTTGCAACAACATAGTCAAGTGCCGGTTCACAAGCCGCCGGAATATTTGCAAGCTGAATTTCTTCAAGATGCATACCAACTGCAATTTTTGCCGTAACTCTTGCTATAGGATAACCACTTGCCTTAGAAGCTAAAGCTGATGAACGAGAAACACGTGGGTTAACCTCGATAACATAATAATCAAATGAAAGTGGGTCAAGTGCAAACTGAACGTTACAGCCACCCTCAATTTCTAATTCCTTGATAATTCTTAAAGCACTGTCACGAAGCATGCCAACTTCTTTATTAGTAAGAGTCTGACAAGGACAAACAACTATAGAGTCACCTGTATGAATACCCACAGGGTCAACATTTTCCATATTACAAATAGCAATAGCTGTATCGTTTGAGTCACGCATAACCTCGAACTCAATCTCTTTATAACCTTTTATGCTCTTTTCAACAAGAACCTGATGAACCGGTGAAAGCTTAAGACCATTTTTAAGAAGCTCACGACATTCTTCTTCGTTATCAGCAAAACCGCCACCTGTACCACCTAATGTGAATGCAGGACGAAGAACAACCGGGTAACCGATTCTCTCACAAGCTGCAAGACCTTCTTCAACTGTGTTAGCAATTTCTGATGGAAGAACTGGTTCGCCCAAATCAAGACAAAGTTGCTTGAAAAGTTCACGGTCTTCTGCTCTTTCGATACTTTCACTCTTTGTACCTAAAAGCTCAACCTCACATTCTTTTAAAATACCTTTTTTCTCAAGCTGCATTGCAAGGTTAAGACCTGTCTGACCGCCGATACCAGGAACAATAGCATCTGGTCTTTCATAACGGATAACCTTTGCGATATATTCGAGAGTAAGTGGCTCCATATAAACTTTATCAGCCATTGAAGTATCTGTCATAATTGTTGCAGGGTTTGAGTTGCAAAGAATTACTTCATAACCCTCTTCTTTAAGTGCAAGACAAGCTTGTGTACCAGCATAGTCAAATTCAGCAGCCTGTCCGATAACGATAGGGCCAGAGCCTATAACAAGTATTTTCTTTATATCAGTTCTTTTTGGCATCTTACTTGCCCTCCTTCATAAGATTAATAAATTTATCAAATAAAGCATCGTTCACTGCACCAGGTGCACCTTCTGGATTAAACTGAACGCCGAAAACCTTGTCATTTTCATTTTCAACACCAGCAACTGTTTTATCGAGAATGTCACGATGTGTTATTTTTAATGTTGTATTCTTGAGAGACTCTTCATTGAGTGTGTAATCTTCACCCTGAGAAACTGTTAAAACCTTATTTGTTCCAAGATTCATAACAGGGTGGTTACCACCATGATGACCAAATTTTAATTTATCTGCCTTAGCACCATAAGCCGAACCTATTAAAAGATTGCCGAGTCCGATACCAAATAGTGGGAATTTTCCTTTTAATTCCTTTATAACATCAACAATTGAAGAAACATCCTCTGGGCTACCAGGACCATTTGAAACGATAACACCGTCTGGATTCATTTTGATAATTTCTTTTGCAGCTGTGTTGTATGGCACAACTGTAACATTGCAACCACGAGCATTTAAAAGACGGATTATATTAAGCTTAATACCACAGTCAACAGCAACAACGTTATACTTTGCATTTGTTGTTCTTGAATACCAACGTTTTTTACAGCTCACCTTTGCTACTGCATCAGCTTCAACTGGCGTATTTTTTATAATTTCAATCGCCTTTTCTGTTGGAGTATCTGCATTTGTGAGAATAACACGACTACTGCCGTTATCACGGATTTTTCTTGTAATTTCTCTTGTATCAACACCCCAAATACCAGGAATGTGGTTTTCTTCCATTTCTTCAGAAAGTGTTTTTGTGTAACGGAAGTTTGAAGGAATATCGTTATATTCTCTTACAACAAGACCACCAAGAAAAGATGCTTTTGCTTCAAAGTCTTCGTCTGCAACACCATAGTTACCGATAAGTGGATAGGTCATAACTACAATTTTATTTGTAAAGCTAGGGTCAGAAATCATCTCCTGATAACCTGCCATAGCTGTGTTGAATACGATTTCACATACTCTTTCTGAATTATCCCCAAAACCATAGCCTGAAAATTCGCTACCATCCTGGAAGACAATCTTTTTTCTTACTTCGTTTGCCATACAATATTACCTCCATATACAGTCATAAGACATTTTCCGAAAACACTCTCATTCATAAAAGGCGTTGCCTTTCCCATAGAAAGAAATTCGTCTGTGTCAATTTTATATTCGTCGCTTAAATTCCAGATAGTAAGAGAGCCGTTATCTTTAATACCGAAACGATTTCTCGGATTATCTGTAAGCATTTTTATAACTAATTCAAGTGGCAACACACCAGTTTTTACAAGTTTGGTATAAACTATAGGGAACGCAGTTTCAATACCTGTTATTCCCATGAGACTGCCCTTAAGACCTTTCCCCTTTTCTTCTGAAGAGTGTGGCGCGTGGTCAGTTGCAAGCATATCTATTGTACCGTCAAGCACACCTTCTATTAAAGCTTCTCTGTCACTTTCAGAACGTATTGGTGGATTCATTTTAAATCTACCCTCGTCCTTAAGCATCATATCGTTAAGAACTAAATAATGTGGCGCTGTTTCACAAGTGATATCCACACCCTCTTTTTTAGCTTGTCTTATTAATTCAACGCTTTCTTTGGTTGAGATGTGGCAGACATGATATTTACAACCAGTTTCTTTTGCTAATTTAATATCCCTCTTTATAGGACCCCATTCGCTTTCACTACATATACCAGCGTGGTTATTTAAAAGAGCATATTCGCCTTTATGGATATAGCCGCCATTAAGAAGTGAATTATCTTCACAGTGGGCTGAAATTATTTTATTTAAAGCTTTTGCTTTTTCCATAGCAGAACGCATTAAGCTCTCACTCTGCACTCCCCGGCCATCATCTGAATAACCAATAGAAACAGGTGCTAATTTTTCAATTTCTGAAAGTTCTTCACCTTTTTCATCTACTGTGAGTGAAGCAAAAGGATGAACACCAATTACAGCATCTCTTTTTATAATATCCAGTTGAATATTCATATTTTCTTCATTATGTGGAACGGGATTTAAGTTTGGCATTGACAAAACATCTGTATAACCACCACGTGCCGAAGCCATTGTGCCAGATTTTATTGTTTCTTTATAAGAAAAACCCGGCTCTCTGAGATGAACGTGAACATCACAGAAACCGGGGAAAATACCATATTGAGAAACACTTGAAGATAATAAATCCTTTAAAAATGAAGAAACAGCCACACCACCCTGAATATCCAACTGACAGGTATATTCAGGATTGAATGTAACCTTTTGATTTTTATAAACATGTGCATTTTTAAATGCGAATTCCATTCAAAACCAATCCTTCTGTATTTTTAGCGAATTTCTTATAAAAAAGCCTTTGCCCAAAACGGCAAAGGCTTGAGTAGTTTATATAAGGGCACTATTCACCCATTTTCAAACTCAAATCTTGCCGATATCTCGTATCGAATTAAAGACTAAGTGTTTGTCGTTTTTAATTAAATTATTCAGCTACTGTTTCTGAAATAAAGTCATCTTCAAGACAAGAACAAGAAACATAATTGTCTTCATCGTAGCTTTCAGGAGCATTTTTTGCTTTTACCTTCTGAAGAACAACATAAACTGCTGCTGCAGCTGCTGCGATAGCCGCTAAAACGCCTAAGAATTTAAAAAACTTTTTCATTTAAACAACACTCCCTAATTCCTTAAAAATTATCTTTTATTATTATAACATACACTACCGAAAAGTCAATATTTATAACTGTAAAAATAGCGTAAAATTTTTTATATTTTTTAGTGAATTTTTGATTAATTTTTTACAAAGCGTAAATAATAATTTTTGAATCTTCAAAAACTCTTTTACATATCACAAAAAGGAGTTTTTTATGGTTTACAATAAAGTTGAAATCTGTGGGATAAACACTGCTACACTTAAAATTTTGTCCGAAAAAGAAAAACAAAAACTTTTGAAAGAAGCAAAGCAAGGAAGCAAAAAGGCACGGGAAGATTTAATAAATGGAAATTTAAGGCTTGTTTTAAGCGTTATCCAGCGTTTTACGAACCGTGGCGAAAACTTAGATGATTTATTTCAGGTTGGCTGTATTGGTTTAATTAAAGCAATTGATAATTTTGACACAAGTCACGAAGTTCGTTTTTCAACCTATGCCGTGCCGATGATTATTGGTGAAGTCAGAAGATATTTGAGAGATAACAATCCTATAAGGGTTTCTCGTTCTTTAAGAGATACTGCATACCACGCTATGCAGATAAAAGAAAAAATATCCAATGAAAAAGGCTACGAGCCAACAGTAGAAGAAATCGCAAAAGAAATGAACTTAAAAAAAGAAGAGGTTGTTATTGCACTCGAAGCCGTTGTTGACCCTGTTTCATTTTATGAACCTGTATATTCAAATGGTGGAGACACAATTTTTTTAATGGACCAAATTGGTTCAAACGAAACTGACGGAGATTGGTTAGACGAAATAGTTTTAAAAGAAGCAATTAAAAACTTACCGGACAGAGAAAAAAACATCCTTTCAATGCGCTTTATGAAAGGTATGACGCAAACAGAAGTCGCAGAAGAAATAGGCATTTCACAAGCACAGGTTTCAAGACTAGAGAAGAATGCAATTGACACTATAAAAAAAAGTTAGCTGATAAGTTACAACTTATCAGCTAACTTTTTAATAATTTTCTTTTCTAACCTCAAAGTAGCTTTGTGGGTGAGCACATACAGGACAGATTTCTGGTGCCTTTTTACCCATTACGAGATGACCACAGTTTCTACATTCCCACATTGTTTCTTCTGCTTTTTCGAACACTTGTTGCATTTCAATATTTTTGAGTAAAGCTCTGTAACGCTCTTCGTGAGCCTTTTCAATTTCGCCGACTTTTCTAAATTTTTCTGCTAAATCAAAAAAGCCTTCTTCTTCAGCTTCTTTAGCGAAACGGTCATACATATCAGTCCACTCGTAGTTTTCGCCCTCTGCTGCTTTTGCAAGGTTTTTAGCAGTGTCGCTTAATTCACCTAAAGCTTTAAACCACATTTTAGCGTGTTCTTTTTCGTTATTTGCAGTTTCTTCAAAAATAGCAGAAATCTGTTGGTAGCCCTCTTTTTTAGCAACAGAAGCAAAATAAGTATACTTATTTCTTGCCTGGCTTTCACCTGCAAATGCTTCCATTAAATTCTTTTCTGTTTTTGAACCTTTAAGTTCCATAGTAAACACTCCTTTATTCTTTTTATTATTATATACTTATTTTACCAAAAAATTTCAAGATGTCAAAACATTTGTCAGAATTTTTACAAAAGTTTCATATTTCTCACTTATACCATTATATGTCAGACCCCCAATTCAAAATAAATTAGATTTTTTGTAAAATATACTTGACATTTAGAATGATATGTGATACTCTTTGTAACATGAAAGGGGTGTTCAGTTGAAAAATTTAAAATTAAAGGTCGCAAGAGTTGCTAAAGATTTATCTCAAGAAGAATTAGCTAACCTTGTAGGCGTAACACGACAAACAATCAATATGATTGAAAAAGGTAACTATAATCCGACACTTAATTTATGCATTTCAATTTGTAAGGTGTTGGATAAAACCTTAGACGAAATTTTCTGGGAGGATGAAAATAATGAAAACAAATAATGAAACAAAAGTAAAAAAAGTTAGTTTATTGAGGGATGTTTTTTCCGTTGAAATGTTCAGTAAACAAATACAAGAAATCGATAAAGATGAAATGATAATATATGAAAGAAATAAACTTTCATACACAGGAATGAATATATTAAGCATCTTATTGGTGGTTTATGGTCTTTGCGCAGACACTTTTGATATTTCAAAATATATCGGCACATCAATTTTCTTCATATTAGGTATAACAAACTATTTTATGCTTATCGGCTTTTGTAAAACAGGCGTTGTTAAACATTCCCAAGCACAAACTTCACTCATCTACACACTAAT
Organism: uncultured Clostridia bacterium; assembly: GCA_937916395.1. Taxonomy (GTDB): domain Bacteria; phylum Bacillota; class Clostridia; order Oscillospirales; family Acutalibacteraceae; genus DTU089. The sequence continues at coordinate 11,123 of CALFTN010000045.1, forward strand.
AACTCTCCCCAGCACTTTTGCTACGCTTATTCATATTCCTTTTAGTGAATACAAATATGGCGGACTTGTTATGATTCTTGCTATACCATTTGCCATTTTACTCTACCAAATAGCAAATATCGTTTACAAAAAATCAATTGTATCAGAAGGTGAAAACGATGAAAAATAATGTAAATAATAAAAAGAAAAAAGTTAGTTTATTGAGGGAGATTTTTTCATATAGCCTTTTCAATAGTGAAAAAATTGAAAAAGATGAAATGATAGTTCACGAAAGAAATAAAATAACTTATGCAGGATTAACTATATTAATAGCTGCTATTATAATTTTTAGCATATTCGCAGATATATTTAGTTTGGGTGAAAAAATACTTTTAGTTCTTCCTGTTTTATCATTAGTGGGATTTGTAAAATATATTATGCTTATTCTTTTTTGTAAAAAAGGTATAGTTAAACACGCAGAAGCTTGGAGTTCACTTTTATTCGGTGTTTTTACACTCCCTGCATCTTTCATCTGTCTTGTTCTCACCCCTTTCGCAAAAAGTGATTTTTACATTTATTTACAACCTACACTTATTATTTTACTTATTATAGTACTCTACCAAATAGCAAATATCGTTTACAAAAAATCACAAAAAGAAGTTGATTAAAGCGGTGGTGATTTCGTGTTAAAAACTCATATTGAATATAAAAACGGAAAACCATTTATATCTGTAAATGGTAAGCTTCATTACCCTCTTGCTTACACTACATATTTTGAGGAATGTGGCAGATTTTCGGATTTCATAAAACACGACTACAAAATGTTTTTTATAAACATCTCTTTTACAGATTCAGCAATAAACACCACATCAAATTTTTCGCCTTTTTATACAGGTGTTTTTGAAAATGATGAACCCGATTACAGTGAATTTGAGGGTATTATTAGAAAGGTACTAAAAGAGTGTCCAGATGCTTTGATTTTTCCGAGAATAAATATTGCTATGCCTCAAAAGTGGATTAACGAAAACATTTATGAAACCGTTGAGACACCCTTTGGTAACAGAGAGTCCTTGATTTCAGATAAATTCTTAAACGATGGTGCCTTACTTTTAAAAGAGCTTGTTTCTCATATACGTTCATCTTTTTACGCTGATAATATCGCTGGGTATCAATTCTGCGGTGGTCTTACACAAGAATGGATGCCTTTTGATTACACTGGTTCTTTTTCAGAAATGGGACTAAAAAAATTCAACAAATGGTTAAAAGCAAAACATGGTAAAACAAATACAACCTTATTAACCAAAAATGATTTGAATTGTCCTGATTTCAATGAAACTGTAAGTTATTACGGTGAATTTTATTCTGAAATGACTGCAAAAACAATTGAGCATTTTGCAAAGGTTTTAAAAGAATGTGTAAATAACGAGCAGATAGTCGGCACATTTTATGGTTACAACGCTTTTGTTAATGACATACTTCTCGGATTGCACGGCTTAAGATTTATAATAGACTCACCTTTTATAGATTTCTTCTCATCACCCTGTGCTTATGATTACAACAGAGCTTTAGGCATTGACTGGGGCGATATGATTGCAAATGAGTCTTTAAAAATTCATAATAAACTTTATTTTGTTGAATGTGATATAAGAACGCACCTCACAAAAAGAATGCAAGACTCAAGACCAGGAAAATACCCTGATGATATTCTTTTACTTACAGATAATAATGGTAATAAAACCGTATGGAGTGGACCTCAAACAAAAAAACTTTCACTCTCTGCAATTCGTAAAGCATATATTCACCAGTTAACAAAAGGCTCTGGCGTATGGTGGTTTGATATGTGGGGTGGCTGGTACGAAGATAAAGACATTATGGAAGATTTAAAGAAAATGAAAGAAATTGCCGAGTCTTCTAAAAATAAAAACAGCAACAATTCTCCCAATGCAGAAGTTATAATGTTTATAGATGAAAAAGCCTACTTAAATAACCCAAGACAAAGTGAATTCTGTCATTCAGTAAATATAACAAGAACAGAAATGGGTAACAGCGGTATTCCTTTTAAGCAATGTATGGTAGAAGATGCAGAGAAAATTCTATCAAAGTGTAAATTCGCAATTTTCACCGCACCTCTTCCATCTGAAAGTGGCAAAAATGCAGTTGAGTTATGTAAAAAACTGAACATACCATATTTGGAAACATCTACCAAAAAACATTTTTATAAAAAGAATGAGCTTCGTGAAATTTTAATTTCTAATGGTGTTCACTGTTACAATGAAGATGATAACGTAATTTATTGTGATAATGGCTTTTTAGGTATACACACTATAAATGATGGTGATGTAAAAATTACCTTACCTCAAAAATATAAAATTAAATCGCTTTTTGGTACTGATTTATTAGATTGTAAAACAGATGTAATAAAATTAAATATGAAAAAATACGACACTGCAATTTTTGAAATAGAATAAAAAATATAACCCCTGATGCATTGACATCAGGGGTTGTTTTATGACTTATACGCAAAAAGAACAGTTTTTTACACGTTGAAGTGTTCTACTTCGTCTTTAAGTGTTCCTGCAAGTCTGTTAAGCTCATTTGTAGAAGCAGCACTTTGTTCTGCAGTTGCAGAGTTAGACTGAACGGCATTTGCAAGCTGTTCAATACCTAAAGTAATTTGCTTAATTGCACCCTCTTGCTCTTTTGAAGCCTCTGTAATGCCATCCATAAGGTCAGCAAACTGACCGATTGAAGAGTGAATTGCTTTAAGAGATTCATCTGTTTCGTTAGTTAACTCACCACCAACTTTAACAGAGCGAGAGCTCATTTCAACAAGTTGCATTGTATTTTTAGCCGCTTCTGCAGATTTTGCCGCAAGGTTTCTTACTTCATCAGCAACAACTGCGAAGCCCTTACCTGCTGCACCCGCTCTTGCTGCTTCAACTGCAGCGTTAAGTGAAAGAATATTTGTCTGGAATGCAATATCGTCAATCATTTTAACAATTTTTTCAATTTCATCTGATGAACGCTGAATTTCATCCATAGACTCTTTCATTTCAGTCATCTTAGCGCTACCTGTTTCAACAGTAGCAACGATGTTTTTAAGAACCTCAGAAGCTTCAATAGTAGCACTTGCATTCTTACCAACATTTGTCTGAATATCGTTTGTCATTGAGCTGATTTCTTCAAGAGTAGAAGCCTCTTTTGATGTGTTATGTGCCAAAAGCTGAGCAGATGTTGAAAGTGCATCTGAACCAGAAGCTACCTGTTCACTTACTTCTTTAATACCTGAAATCGTGGTTTGTAAGTTGCCACGAATTTTCGTGAGTGCTTCTCTGATTTTTTTGTAATCACCGTGGTATTCCAATTCACTTGTGACATTTAAGTTACCATCGCTGAGTTCAGATAAGAATCTTTCAATATCTTTTATGTATGCAGAGAAATCTTTAATTGTGCTAACCATTGCCTCATTAAGAATCTGAGTTTCATCACCACGATGTGTTACAGGTGTTTCGCCGTGTAAGTCGCCTTCAACAACTTTAACAAGTCTGTTTGTTGTAGCAACAATCGGAGCAGCAATTTGTTTTGCAATTAACTGACCAACCCAGTAAGCAAGGAAGAAAAGAATTACAACAATAACAATCAAACTAATGCCGATTGACACAGCCTGACTATATGTAGCATTTTCACTTGTTCCATAAACCATTGCATAACCATATTCTGAGAGTGCAGTTTGAGCAACTGTCATTTTTTCGCCATTAATTTTTGTTGTAGAAACACTTGCATCTGTATTCAACAAATTATCAACTACAGTTGCCAAACCAAAATTCTCTACTAAATTATTATTGGTTGTATCAACATCATAATCTGCTGAAAGAATTATTCTCCCTGTTGCATCTACAACAAAACCTATATCTGTTTCTCCTAATTTCAATGCTCCTAAAATAGCACTAAAATAATCCTCTGCCAATTCACCGATGATTATTCCGTCGTCACGTTTCAAAGCAACAAGTGTAACGTAGTCACCAGCTTCATTTGTGACGTAAGGCGTTACTACCATAAACTCTGTATTCGCTGATTCAACTACATCTTTAACAGCAGTATAGTCATAACCATCAAATGAACCATGGAAGAAAACTTTTTCAAAAGTTGCATCACCGTCAAGACTCTCTTCCGCTTCTAAAAGACAATCTGTAAGGTAAATAATTTCTTCATTAAAAGTTTTTTCTGCAATAGAAGTAACTGTTTTACCATTCTGCTCAGTATTTGCACTTGAAAGTGAAAACACTCCGATTTCGGCTGCGATTGTTACAATTAAAGATGCAACAACAACGCTGATACAAGAAAGTCGTAGCATTCTTTTTTTAAGCGTAGTTTTCATAATAACACCCTTTCACACCATAAGGCATAATATATTTCATATATTCTACCATATATTTCTACATATATTGTTCCGAATTAGAATATTTAAAAAAAATAGTGGTCAGTGAGTCAGTGGTCAGTGAGTCAGTGGTCAGTAAGTCAGTGGTCAGTAAGTCAGTGGTCAGTAAGTCAGTGGTCAGCAAGTCAGTGGTCAGCAAGTCAGTGGTCAGCAAGTCAGTGGTCAGCAAGTCAGTGGTCAG
>CALFTN010000046.1 GCA_937916395.1 uncultured Clostridia bacterium
CTTCGTATGCTGTTAGAAACCATTCAAGTTTTGTTGCACTTGTTTATAGTATCTTGTATTAGAAAAGATTATCAATTGCTCCAAGAATAAATCTACCTACATCAATAGCTGTTTCTATTTTTTTAGCAGTTTGTTCTTGTTCTTTTTTCTTTTTCCTTTCTTGTTTCTTTTCTTCTCGTCTTTCACATAGTTTCTTCTGTAGGTTCAATTCAGAATCAACATATTTTGCAAGTTTTTCATAATAAACATTTTCATCTATATCCAATGGATATTTTATAGCTTTAATATTTTTACCCTTTTCAGAAATTATTTCTTCAATTTCTATACAATCTTCTTTTGTTAAACAAAGAGGATATTTATTTTCATCAAAAATAATATTTTCAATATCATTTCTATAACATACAGTTATGTTTTTATTTTTTGAAACAACATTGCAACTATCGTTTGAAAATACAATAATGGAATAAACAGGTATCTCTGAATATTTAGTGTCAATAAGAAGTCTTTTTAATGAATGGATATGTTTACGAGTTTGCTCAATAATATTTTTTCTCTTTAACATACCTTGTTCAGTGATTTCTACATCTGTTGAGACGTATTTTATCTCAATAGTGAAAATACCACTTTCTGAAATTATTAAGACATCGTGTTCTACAACCTCAGTATCTAAATATGTATTTACATTCTGTAAAATCCTTATTTTATAATCCAACATTTTCAATGCATTAAATGTGGCATTTTCACCCTTGATTCCATTAACAGCTATTGAGTGAAATTTTTTCATTTTTGCATATTCTTTTTCAAATGCTGCTCTCTGTTCTTTTATTACTTGATATTCAGATTTTTTTATATCTAAAGATTTACTATTCTGAGAATTCTCTGTCTTCTCTATTTGCGAATAATAATACTTTTCAAAATCTTTGTCTTTACAATTTCCTTCAGTTTTATTTGAAAGTCTTTTATAATCAATCACATCTTTGCAAAGTTCGTCTGTTAAAACAAACATCTTCTCATACTGTGCTATTTTTTCTTCTACAGAATACTTTCTATCAACACTAACTGTGTTTTTTAATCTATTTAATATTTCTTTTTCAAAATCCATTTTATTTCGCCCCTTTATTCTGTTCACATTTTGATGTGTATTTAATACAAACAAAAAGTTTATAAAACTACTTGAAATTCTTATCTAATTCTTATCTAATTCTTCTCTCAATTTTCTCTTAAGTGATTGAGAAACAGGATATTTATCTATTTTATCGCGTATAGATTGTTCTGTCTCCCCCTTTTTAATGAGTTCCTTAACAACGGCACTAAAAATCGCATCAACACCGTATTCAGATATACTATGTGCCAATAAACCTGCTACTCCTAATACAGCTATACCTCCAATCATTCCGCCTGGACCTAACGCTGCTAATGCAGTGGTAACTGCGGCTGCACCAGAAAGACCTGTTGCACCCATAGCTATAACGAGTACTAAACCAGGAATACCTAATGCTGCTACTTTTGAAACGATTTTATCCATAATAATACCCCCCCTTTTCTTTATAACCAAACGGTTATATTACAATAAATAATACCATAATAATGTTACGATGTCAATAACCGTTTAGTTATAAGGAGTGTACATTGTGGCGTATTATCGAAGAATAAGAGACTTAAGAGAGGATAACGATAAAACTCAAAAAGAAGTAGCAGAATATTTAAAAATGAAACAACCACAATACCAACGCTACGAAACAGGTCTTAGAGATATCCCGACAGATATACTTATTTCATTAGCAGAATACTACAACACTACTACTGACTATATACTTGGATTAACCGATAAAAGTGAAAAACCTTATAAATAAAGAAAATTATTAAAAATTTTCAAAAAATGTGTTGACAAATGCAGAATTTGGTGTTATATTATTTAAGCACTTGCGAGAGTGGCGGAATCGGCAGACGCGCACGTTTGAGGGGCGTGTGGTAATCCCGTACGGGTTCAAGTCCCGTCTCTCGCACCAAAGCCACCTTGAAAAAGGTGGTTTTTTTGTGCCTATATTTCTTAGGCAAAACCCTTTTTAAAGCTAATAACATCAAACTTGTACAGAAATTGAAGAAAATATAGCAATCAGGTTTAGTCCAATGTTTCTTGGACTAAACAGATTTACAAAATTGGCATAAATGGGAACTATCGGGAACTTTTTTCATATTAATATTTCCAATTATCTATGTTCCGATGTTATTTTTCTATGTTCCTGTGTCAATTATCTATGTTCCAATGTTAATTATCTATGTTCCGTAATTAAAATAACACAAAATATATATTATAATATTGATATGAGGCGTGTGGCTGTTAAGCTACACGCCTTATATTTTTTATAGGAGTATTTATGAAAAGAATAGTATGTGAAAATGATATATCAGAATTCAACTTAGGTGATGCATTTATTGTTATAAAGGAATATCTTAGCGAAGCATTAGGCAGATATGACACTCGTTCTTTTGCACAGTATGGCTCTTTTTACTTTATTGATAAGAATCCTAATTTTGAAGATTGTCTTAGTATGGGATTTGAAGAAAATCTATCAGAAATACAATTTGATTATACAGATGAAATTCATATTTCAAATAATGGAAAAGAACGAATTTTATTAAATGCAACCTACATATTTGAAGAAACAGACTATGTTATTTCTGTTTTTGCATTTGAAGATGTATTAAGCGATGAAATTAAAGAAAACTTGAGAAAATATGTAGATGTTAAGACCTATAGAGATATATCATAATGTGAATTTTACAATAAACATATGAAAATATGTAATGATACCCACCACAAATCTGTGATGGGTATTACTTTTGGTCAGTTAGACCAAGTATATAATCTGTTGTTGTTTTGTGAAACTTAGCAAGAGCAATAAGTACTTCTGGTGGAACCGTTCTTTCTCCACTTTCATAATAAGCATAAGTCCTCTGTGGTAAGTTAATTGCTTTTCCCATTTCACTTTGTGTTAAATCTGCATCTTCTCTTAAATCACGAATTCTTTGGAATTTCATATAATCACCAAAAGCATTATACTAAAGAACAATTTGTTCTATTGACACCAAGAACAAATTGTTCTATAATGTTTAAGAAACCTATGTAAAGATAGCTTCTAAAGCTAAGGATAACTTTGATAATATGTAAATATATCAATGGGGGAGTTTATGGATTTACATCAACAAAAAATAGAACTTATAAGGAAGTATTATAAAAACATCAAAAGATTCGATGTAAATACATTTTATGTGGGAAACGAAATACCAGAAAAAACAATTGTTAATGCAATGTCTAAATTCAAAAAAATTATTGCACGAGAAAACATCATTGGATTTTTGGATACGTCTGTATCTCAAAACGGGAAAGATGGTTTCCTTTTTACTGATGATGAGTTTTATTTTCTGGCTAACTCTCAATCTTTAAATTTATTAAAATTGACATGTCCAAAATCAATAAAATACAATGAATTAGTAGATATTTATATTTCAGGGGAAAGTAAGTTAGATAACGAAAAATATATAGATTTCGAATTAAATAATGGTGAAAAATACCGCTTAACAAATTCCGCTTTATATAAAACCCCTTTAAAAAATTTATTATTAGAATTACAAGATATTGATAAATTGGTTAATAAATCAAGAAAATTAAATTTACCATCTATGAAAATGAATAGAAACGAGGATTTTGGATTTAATAAACAAACATCTTCTGGTGAAAATGAAAATCCTTTATACGAAATATCTAATCATGAAAATTGTATTGATGAAGAAAGCGATATCGAAGAAAATTTAAACGAAATATCGGAAAATGAAAGCTTTGAAAATGAAACTATCAATAAAAAAGCATTTGAAGAAGAATGCACTAATAAAACCATTGATGTTAATGAAGAAAAAACAAATAAACGAAAAGAAGTAGCAAAAAATGTAAGTATAGAAATTTTAGGGGCTGTTTCGGGTATGAATTACAACGAGAGAGACAGACTTAAAGACACAGGTGATGTTTATGATGTTCTTTCATCTACTGCTAGTGCAATGGAAAAAAAGCTTAAAAAAGTCATTGCTGAACAAGAACGAAGAAAAAAGCGGTTAGAAAGAGGGAAAAAGAACTAGAAATTACAAATCGAAAAAAGATTATAATTGACCGAAGATATAAGGGGTAATTATACAACTCAAATAAACTTGTGCTGAGGGGGTGAGAAAATGGCAAACACAACTACATTAGACGAAAAAGGCTACGGTTTATGTTGCATTTGTCATAGAAAACTTTTTATTAGTGAAATAGAAAGTTGTTTTTATTGTGACAAATGGGTTTGTAAAGAACATAAAGTAAAAAGTCAAGGACGAACTCTTTGTGCTAAATGTTATGCAGAAAATAAAAATAATAAATAATGAAAGGACATTTCAATGGAATACGAAAAATGCTTTTATTGTGGTGGGTCAGGCACTGTAGATTGTGATTGTACAGGTGGTGTAGGACCTAGGGCTGCTGATGATGATTGTCCTGCTTGTGGTGGTAGCGGCTTTCATACTTGTCCAGAATGTAATGGCAGTGGAAAAGTCGTAGCAAATGAGTGGTAATTCAACAACTATTTAATAAAAAAGGTGGATGTATATGCCTGATTGGAAAAAGTTATTCAATTCAGCAGTAAACGTAGCTAATAAAACTATGGATAATGCTATGGAAAATGCTTCACGAAAAAAGGCACAAGCCGACAGAGAAGTTCAAAGATTAGAAGCTAAAGGCAATCTTACTCCAGAAGAAGAACAAAAGTTAAGATACTATAAACAAGTGCAACAAAACTTGAATGGTTTCTAACAGCATACGAAG
>CALFTN010000047.1 GCA_937916395.1 uncultured Clostridia bacterium
AGTGCCGAAAATACTTAGCGGGAAGCTGCTCGGGAAGATAGGGCGATGCCGACACTAATAAAAGCAACCACCCAATAGGGTGGTTGTTTTTTTATCTGAAAATAAGGTTATAAAAATGGAGTGCAAAAATATTCTGCACTCCATTTTTTAATTTTATAATTTCTTTGTTTCAACTTCTTCAATTGCCATAGCTACAAACTCGTCAACTTTCATTGAACCCATATCGCCGTTCTTTCTGCTTCTTACAGAAACTGATTTGTTTTCAATTTCGTTATCGCCAAGAATAAGCATATAAGGAATTTTTTCGAGCTGAGCCTCACGGATTTTGTAACCTGTTTTTTCTGCTCTGTCATCAACAGTAACACGAAGACCTTTTGCCTCAAGTTCCTTTTTGAGTTCGAAGCAAGCATCGTGATGTCTTTCTGAGATAGGAAGAATTCTCATCTGCTCAGGTGCTAACCAAAGTGGGAATGCACCAGCATATTTTTCAATAAGAAGAGCAAGAGTTCTTTCGTAGCAACCGATAGATGTACGGTGAATGATGTAAGGATTTTTCTTTGTACCATCCTTTGCAACATATTCCATACCAAATTTTTCAGCAAGCATCTGGTCAATCTGGATTGTAATTAATGTATCTTCTTTACCATGAACATTCTTAATCTGAATATCGAGCTTAGGACCATAGAATGCAGCTTCACCGATACCAATTTTATAATCAATATTAAGATTATCGAGAATTTCTTTCATTATACCCTGAGCTTCATTCCATTGTTCCTCTGTACCGATATATTTCTCTCTGTCATCTGGGTCCCATTGAGAGAAGCGGTAAGAAACATCATCATAAAGACCAAGAGTTTTAAGCATAAATATGCAAAGGTCAAGACAACGTTCAAATTCATCTGCGAGCTGTTCAGGAGTACACATAAGGTGACCTTCTGAAATTGTGAATTGTCTTACACGGATAAGACCATGCATTTCACCTGAAGATTCATTTCTGAAAAGAGTTGAAGTTTCAGCAAGACGCATTGGGAGGTCACGATAAGAACGCGCTCTGTTTAAATATGCCTGATATTGGAATGGGCAAGTCATAGGACGAAGTGCAAAAACCTCTGCATCCTTTTCTTCATCACCTAATACAAACATACCATCTTTATAGTGGTCCCAGTGACCTGAAATTTTGTAAAGGTCACTTTTTGCCATAAGAGGTGTTTTTGTACGCACCCAACCTCTTCTTGCTTCTTCATCTTCAACAAATCTCTGAAGTGTCTGCACAATAAATGTGCCCTTTGGAAGAAGAATTGGTAAGCCCTGACCAATAGAATCAACTGTTGTGAAAATCTCAAGCTCTCTACCCAATTTGTTATGGTCACGTTTTTTAGCCTCTTCAATTCGGGCTAAATGCTCTTCTAATTCTGATGCCTTAGGGAATGCTGTACCATAAATTCTCTGAAGCATTTTATTATTCTGGTCACCACGCCAATAAGCACCTGTACAAGCTGTGAGCTTAATTGCTTTTACTTTGCCTGTCGAAAGAATATGAGGACCAGCACAAACATCACAAAATTCGCCTTGCTTATAAAAACTGATAGGTTCATTTTTTCCTGCGTGCTCTTTAATAAGTTCAACCTTGTAGATTTCGCCTTTTTCTTCCATAAGCTTAATTGCTTCATCTGGCTCAACAAGGAATTTTTCGAGTTCAATATCTTCTTTTACAATTTTCTTCATTTCCGCTTCGATTTTTTCTAAAGTTTCTGGTGTAAAAGAAACCTCTGAATCGAAATCATAATAGAAACCATTGTCAATAGCAGGACCTATTGCAAGCTTTGTTTCTGGATAAAGTCTTTTAACTGCCTGTGCTAAAATGTGTGAAGCAGTATGCCAGAATGCGTGTTTGCCCTCTTCACTTTCAAATGTGAGAAGATTAACTTCACAATCTTCATTTAACTCAGTTCTTACATCTGCAGATACACCATTTACTGTACAAGCACAAAGATTTCTGTAAAGACCCATACTGATTTCTTTTGCAATATCAGCAGGAGTGGTTCCCTTTGGGAATTCCTTTACTTCATCACGAAGTGTAACTTTAATCATATATATTCCACCTTTCATAAATTACAAACAAAATAAAAAACTTCATCCCAAAAATATGGGATGAAGTCAAAATTACTCCACGGTTCCACCCAAATTGCAGTATAATACTGCCACTCGAGAAGTCTTAACGCGACTTGCACGGCTAAGCTTATCGTAAAACGCTTCGCAAAGCACTCTTAAGTGGTCTTCAAAACGGCGTAACTCGCACCTCTCACCAACCGGTGCGCTCTCTGAAGGAACCTTCCGTTTCTACTCTCTTAATCATAGATTTCAACTATATAAAACATATTATACCTAATTTCAGTGGTTGTCAAGGGAAAATTATTCTTCTGTTGTCTCTGTAGCTACGTGCTTTGGTTCAATTTTACCATAGCGTGAAGATGCAGCAGCGTCAACTTTTTGTTCTCTTGGCTCTTTTGGAGTTTCAGGAACATACTGTGGTCTTCTTTCGCGTCTGCCACCATTACCGCGACGGTCCCTTGAATAGCCACCACGTTTTTGATTATCGCAATTATCAGAAACAATAACAACTCTTCTGTTTTCGCCTTCACCAACAGAATGTGAAGATACACCTTCAATTTCCTGAACTGCTGTATGAATAATACGGCGTTCATAAGGATTCATTGGTTCGAGCACACAGCTTCTGCGATATTTAATTGCTCTCTGAGCCTGACGCTTTGCAAGTGCCTTAAGAGTTTCTTCGCGACGTTTTCTGTAATCACCAACGTTAAGAGCAACTCTTTTACCATCTTTATCTGCACGGTTAACATAAAGTCTTGTAAGATATTGGAGAGCATCAAGTGTTTCACCACGTCTGCCAATAATGTTACCGTAATCTTCACTACAAGTAATTTCGAAGAATAAATCTTCGTCTGTTTCTTTAACAGTTACATTAGCATCACTAAAGCCCATACCAACAAGGATTGACTTCAAGTACTTTGTTGCGTCTGTTTCTTTAGCTTCAATACCTGAAAGGTCAATTTCAGGAGCTTTTTCTTTTACTTCTTCTTTTTTAGTGGTAGGTTTATTTTCCTTTTTAGGTGCTGGTTTTTTGTTTTCTGGCTTTTTCTCTGGTGCTTTTTTAGGTTCTTCAACACCATCATCATAAAAAGCCTTAACCTTTGCGTCTGCACCGCCAAAAAGACCTAAAACCTTTTTCTTTGGCATACTAACTATTTCAACCTTAACATCTGCATCAATAGGTGCATTAAGGTTTTCTGTAGCTATTCTTCTTGCTTCGTCTATAGTAGCAGCAATACCAATTGCTTCTTTAATCATCGTAACACCTTATTTCTTCTCGTTTTCTACACGTAATTTAGTAGTGTTTTCTTTTGAACGTCTTAACACAGTTTCGTCGACCATTTGTTGTGCAATAACCTTTTTAGGACTATAAACAAACGAAATAAATACTTGTTGAATAAATGAAAGAATGTTTGAAATAATCCAGTAAACACCAACACCAGTCGGGAACATAAATGTAAACATAAGTGACATAGCCGGTGACATAAATGTCATACAACCCATAGCAGGGTTTTTAGCCATTTCAGGATTCTGCTTTCTTTGTTTTAAATACATATAAACTGATGAAATCAAAGCAGTAACACAAGAAAGTATAGGAATGAGCCAGTATGCACTTGGATCTTTTGCGTCTGGTGTAACTGAAAGGTCGAGTCCTAAAAACTTGAATTTTTCAGCAAAGTCTGCTAAATCTGCAAAATCTTCAGCACTTAAAACCTCTGAAAGCTTACCTTCATAAGTCTTATAATTCTTAAGCATTACAATTTCATACATATTTGCAGCTCTTGAATTCTTATCACCACTCTCAATAACAGAAGCCATAATTGTTTTCATAGCTTCCATTTTTTCTGAGCTGAATCTCAAAACGCTTGAAATTGGTGTGTACATAACACCATAAAGACCAATCATAACAAGCATTTGAATTGCCATAGGCATACAACCCATATTTGCAGCACCAAAGCCTTCACGCTGATAAAGCGCCTGAATTTCTTGTTGTGCTTTCTGTTGGTTGTTTGCATATTTTTGTCTGATTCTGTTTACTTTTGCATTAAGCCGTGTTTGTTTTGCTGAGTTTTTCTGTTGCTTGATTATAACAGGTAAAAGAGCTAGTTTTATAACGATTGTCAATAACAAAATCGCTAAAACATAGCTACCTGTCCACTCATAAATCAAACTAAGTGGCAAACTTAAAATAGGCGAAAAAAACGCTCTTATAGCATCATACATTGTGATGTAAGTCCTTTCGTTTTAATGTCTGCCTTTATGCTCACACTTTTTCTCTTTTTTAGGCGGAACAGGGTCCACCCCACCAGGAAAAAGAATATTGCATCGCATAAGGCGACAGATGGCAAGAATTAAACCTTTGAAAACGCCGTGAATTTCAATTGCCTGAAACGCGTATTGCGAACAAGTCGGATAAAACCTGCATCTTGGTGGGAAAAGTGGTGATATACGCCTTTGATAAAAGCTTATCATTTTAAGAAGATGTTCTTTCATCATTCTCTTCCTTCACATTCTCTGCAATTATACCATTTGAAATCATCATTTCACGCATAACGTTTTCAATATAATTACTTTTAAGATACTTGGTCTTACTTCGTGCAACAAAAACAAAATCGTAGCTTTCATCAATATCCTTCACAACAGAACGAAAAGCCTCTCTTATAATACGTCTTGAACGATTACGCTCAACTGCATTACCAATCTTTTTACCTGTGGTTATACCAATACGGCAAATTCCCGCGCGGTTCTTCATGCAATACATAACCAACGCAGGATTCGTTACAGCCTTACCTCTATTATAAAGACGACGGAAGTCGCCATTCATTTTTAGTGTGACGAAGTCTAACACTTGTTCTCTCCAAATATCGGTTAATTCTAAAACTTAAACTTAATAAGTGAGTTGTTTTCTGCCTTTTCTTCTACGACGAGCAAGTACCTTGCGGCCGTTTCTGTCTGCCATTCTTTTACGGAAGCCGTGTTCCATTTTTCTGTGTCTTTTCTTAGGCTGATAAGTTCTTTTCATTTTTATTTACTCCTATCTATTATTCAGGTAAATTATTTAAGTAGTGTAAGAAGTGGGTAAAATAACAACCTGTTTTACAAAATTATATGCCTGCATTTCGTAATTACAGACAATCGCACATTGCATTATATAAAAATAACAGAAAAAAGTCAATAGTTTTTCATTCACAAAATATTACTGATATTTTTGGTTTTATAGTGCAATTTGAATTAAAAGATATATTGATATTTTATTTATACTATGTTAAAATATTGTATAGGAGATGATTTTAAATGAGCGAATGTACACACGATTGTAGCAGTTGCAGTCAGAACTGCTCATCACGTGACCCAAAAAGTCTTTTAGAAAAACCACACGAACTTTCAAAAATAAAGAAAGTTATCGGCGTTGTCAGTGGCAAAGGTGGCGTAGGTAAATCACTTATTACATCACTTTTAGCTGTTTCTATGAAGAGAAAAGGCTTTTCTACTGCTATTCTTGACGCCGATATTACCGGTCCTTCAATACCAAAAGCATTTGGCATAAAAGAAAAGGCACAGGGAAGTGAGCAAGGAATTTTCCCTTGTATCACAAAAACCGGCATTGAAATTATGTCAGTAAACCTTTTATTAGAAAACGAAACTGACCCTGTTGTATGGCGTGGTCCTGTTATTGCCGGCACGGTAAAACAATTCTGGACAGATGTTATCTGGAACGATGTTGACTTTATGTTTGTTGATATGCCACCAGGCACAGGTGATGTTCCTTTAACAGTTTTCCAGAGTATTCCTGTTGATGGTATAGTTATTGTCGCTTCACCACAGGAATTAGTAGGTATGATTGTAGAAAAAGCTGTAAAAATGGCAAATCTTATGAACATTCCTGTTTTAGGATTTGTTGAAAATATGTCTTACTTTGAGTGCCCAGATTGCAAAAAGCGTCACAGCATTTTTGGTGAAAGTCACATTGACGAAATCGCTAAAGAGTACTCAGTTGATACAGTTTCAAAATTGCCAATCAACAATAAATTAGCTGCAGCAGTAGATGCTGGTGCTATTGAACTTTTTGATGGTGATTGGTTAGACAATCTTACAGATAAAATTGAAAAATTATAGGATGAGTTTTATGAAAAAAGCAGTTAAAAGTTTATTGACTCTTGCCCTAGCATTTATCATGAGCTTGGTAAGTGCCAACACTTCTTTTGCAGCTTTTTTGATTTACCCTGATTATCATTTAGCAGAACCATCATATTATAATGCAGTCTCAGTATCCGATACTTCTTTAGAAGATGTATTGGACACTGAGGCTTTTGTTGATTATCTTATAGAACAGCTTAAAGTTATCGATTGCACAGAAACTCAGTCAGAATCAGACACACCTTTGGGGACTATAGATATTTCTCAATTTGAAATTCCTTATTCCAGTAATCTATGGGATATACTTTCTTCACTTATATGGTACAATTCTCCTGAACTTTTCAGAATTGATGCTATGGGTTGTTCAATTTCTTCAGGCAAAATATCGCAAATTGTTTTCAGGGAAAACTACAGCAAAGAAGAATACGCTGTTATGCTTGAAGCAATGTATTCTTCCGCCGAAAAACTTTTAAAAAACATAAAAGGAAACAAAAATTTAACTGAAGTCGAAAAAGCCTTACTTCTTCACGACAGACTTGCTCTTTTATGTGAATATGATTACGACAGTTTACAAAGTAATAACGTTCCAGAAAGTTCTTACAATGCCTACGGCGTTCTTGTTCTTAATGACGCTGTATGCAAAGGCTATGCTTTAGCTTACGATTATCTTCTTGAGCAAGTAGGAATTCAGTCTGATTATTGTTCTTCTGATGAGCTTAACCATGCCTGGAATATAGTTTATATAAATAATACCCCTTATCACGTTGATGTTACATGGGATGACCCTGTATGGGATGTTTCAGGTCGTGTGCGCCACGAGAATTTTTTAAGGTCTACTAATGGTTTTATAGAAACCGGTCATATTGAAGACGGCAAATCTACAATAGATTATAATAACACCCCTACTGACACAACATACGATAATTACTTCTGGCAAAGCTACGAAACAGCGTTCCAGCTTCTCAATAATGAAATTTACTGCTTCAACAGCACTGATAAAAATATTGAACTTTTAAAATCAGAAGATGGCAGTGAAATTGAAGTTATAAAAAACCTGCCGTATAAATGGCGACAGGGTGAATATGCTACTTTTATAAAAAGCTTCTCAAAGCTTCTTTGTGATGGTAAATTTTTATATTACAATACACCTGATACTGTTATGAAATTTGACCCTGTAACACAGAACGAAGAAGAAATTTTCAAACCAGATTTAACAAATTACAATGATTATTTCTGGATATATGGTCTTAATATTAAAAATGATAAAATCATTTGTGAAATTTATTCTTCACCTAATTTTGATGGTTCTGTAAAAAGCAACTACACTCAAACCTGCGAACTCTATCAAATGATTTTACCAACTGACAAGAACAGTATTATTGATAAAGAAAGCAATATAATTTTTTCTGAAAATATAGTGTGCAAGAATATAGAAGAAATATGCAAAATCTCCGACGATATAACATATACCGTCGTTGCAAGTAATAGTTCTGTTACCACTGGATATTTAGGAACAGGCTCAATAATAACCCTTTATAAAAACGATGAAAAAATCGCCGAATACACGATTGTAATCGACGGTGATTTAGATGGTGACAGTGTTTGTGACGGATTGGATGTTGCTCTTGCAGAAATGGCTACAACAAATGCAAGAACTCCATCAGCAATCGAATGTTACGCTGCTAACGGAGTTGCCAGAGAAGTTATTGACATTTCAGCCTTTCAAAATGTTGTTAACACAGCTTTAGATATCAGTTAATAAATCCATATTCTCATCACTGTATTCTATCTGTTTTGACCATCTTTTTATATTATTTATTCTGTCAATTTTTCTTACAGAACCGTTTTCCATATAGGTTTTAATATCACAGAGTTTAATAAATCTTACTGAAGAAATACAAAAGTTGAGATATGCTATAAAGCTTAAATTATCTGAGAAAACAGACTTCATAAGATGCCTGAAAATCACATAACTTAATACTTTTGAATATTCTCTATCGCCGTTTGACTTTTCGTTGAACGGCTTTTCATTTTTCTGAATTTCACCAATATGTCTTTTCAAGCTTTCAAAATATTCAGTCCACTCATCATTTATCGGTTCGGTTTTTTCATACAGTAAAAGTATTTTGTTATCGTCAATGAGTGAAATTTTTTCATTACAATCGTTTTCCACAAGATTTACAATACACTGAATTCTCTCTTCATAAGGAATATCCTGTTCCAGAATTTCATAAATTTTGTTTCTTATATTGTACAGCTTCGCATAATTCTCTTCTTCAGCCTCATCACACTCACAATAATACTCATCCTCATCTTCAAAGCTCACAAATTGCAGTGGTTCATCATTTTCCAGAAGCAATCTTACTACCTCTTCACAACAAAGCCCCAACCCATATTCAGTTGCATAAGGGAAATCATTATAGAAACGCGGATGCTCTTTACAGATATAGCAAATACTATCCTCACCACAATTAGTTATAATATCGCAAAGATTATTTTTATTAAGAAACGGACAACGCTCCCCCTCCAAAAGCTTAAATGAATAAGTGTCGTCCTCGTTTTTCACTATATTCTTTCTTATCTTACCGCCGAATTCCGTTTGCATATTCTTATAAACGTCAATTGTTTCGTTATCAATATTTATTTCCCAACCAACGCAACATGAATCAGTACACTTGTCAGCTATGCACCTGAAGCTATCATAAAATGAAGGCTTTATATAAATCATTTTTGTTTCCTTTCTATATCAACAACATAAACATTCCCTTTTTCACATCTGAATTTCACAGCTAAATCCTTGTAATCCATTCCATAAATTCTTTCACAGTCATTTTGATAGGTTGGTCTTGGATTAAGTGCTAATATTTCTGTTAACTCTGTTTTTTCGTTTTCCTTGAGCAGAATATCTTTTCCATCAACAAAAACCACATTATAGAAATCATTTTTATGTTCGTCTGAAAAACCGCCGATTGCCTGTGGAACAGAATCCGCATAAGGAAGATATGGTTTTATATCAAATATCGGTGTACCATCAACTAAATCCGCACCACTTACTACAAGCACCTTGCCATATTCAGACTCTTTGATTTCATTAAGCTTTACAACCGTTAATCCTAAAGAATTCGGTCTGTAAGGTGAACGTGTCGCAAAAACACCCACGCGCTTGTTGCCACCTAGTTTTGGCGGTCTCACAGTAGGCGACCATTCGCCGTTATTCTGCGAGAAACCCCATATAAGCCAAAGATGTGAAAAACTCTCAATACCCCTTATCATATTTTCATCTCTGAAATCGCTTTCAAAAACAATCTGAGATTCAACCGATGGTGTAAGACCACTTTGACGTGGAACGCCAAACTTTTCTTTATAGCCATTTTTTATCTTTGCAACAGCTTTCAATTCAAACTCACTCAAAACATCACCACCATATAAAATTTATATCATAAAACACTTTTTTCGTCAATTCTATAAAAATTCTATTCATTTTAGTCAAAAACGTTAAATTTTATTCATATTTTTCTTTAAAACTGTTGATTTTTGATATAGTTTTATAGTAAAATAACATTGATACATTGATAGTTTTTAATAAAACTGTGGAGGGAATTTATGTTTAGCAAATTCAAGGAATTTTTCATTTCAACATTCTTCTATGCTGGTATTACACCTGAGGAATACGACTCAATCAGACAACAACGCGAAGAAAAAAATAAAGGTATTCTTTTTGTTACGTCTGGTCTTGGAACCATTGTGTTCTTTGCTTTATTTATTTTGTCATTCTTTGAGAATTCATACAAACACAATATGATTTTATACTTATCACTCTTTGTGTGTGAATTTTTAGTTTTGCTTTGTGCTTGGAAATTCTTAAAGAAAAAACCAGACTTAATAACCGCTGTTACATATATTTCAATTTTCGCAATTTTTGCTTATGCTATTATTTTAGGCACATTTAACAGTCCAACAATTACAAGTACTACTTTCTGTGTATTTCTTATTGCAATACCAATGATAGTTATAGACAGACCTTGGCGTCTTATTACATTCAACGCTGTTCAGGTTGTTATTTTCTGCCTTTGTAGTTACTATGTAAAAGATTGGTCTGTTGCTTCTGTTGATATTCTTAATGCAGTAAGTTTTTATTTCTTAGGTGGCGTACTTAACACCTATATGATTAAAACAAAAGCTAAGGAGCTTACTCTTAGAAGATATATTGAACGCGACAGAGATACTGACCCACTCACACTTCTTTATAACAAAGCTGCTGTAGGAAGAGAAATTACAAAGCATATAAGCGAAGGTGGAACAGGTGTGTTTATGTTTGTTGACCTTGATAATTTCAAGAAGGTTAACGACACTTACGGACACGCTGTTGGTGATGATGTTCTTCATGAATTTGGTGATTGTATAAGACGTGTTTTCCGTCATACCGATATTTTAGGTCGTTTTGGTGGCGATGAATTTATAATTTTCTTACCACACCCTATTGATGACGATGTTATTTCAACACGTGCGCAAGACCTTTTAAGCTTAATGGATGAAAACATTAAAATTGATGACGCTTCTATAGACTTCCATGCAAGCATAGGCATTGCAAAATGCCCTGAAAATGGTGCTACTTATGAAGCTGTGATGGAAAAAGCTGACCAGGCTCTTTATTATTCAAAGAAAAATGGCAAAAATATGTTTATGTATTATGACAATCTTCCTGAAGATTACTTAAAATCTTTAGAAGAAGCAGAAAATAAATAATTAAAAAATAGAAGGCGATTTTTTTGAACATCTGGCACGATATTAACCCTGATAGAATTTCACGCTCATCTTATGCTGCGGTTATAGAAATAAGCAAGGGTAGTAAAATGAAATATGAGCTTGACAAAGAAACAGGTTTACTGCGACTTGATAGAGTTCTTTACACCTCTACACACTATCCTGCAAACTATGGTTTTATTCCGAGAACTTATGCAAAAGACAATGACCCTTTGGATGTGCTTGTTCTTTGCTCTGAGCAAATTCAACCAATGTCTATAGTTGAATGTTACCCTATAGGTGTTATTTCTATGCTTGATAATGGTGCACCTGATGATAAAATTATTTCTATTCCTTTTAACGACCCAACTTATAATACCTATAAGGATATAAGCCAATTACCTGTTCATGTGTTTGATGAAATGAAGCATTTCTTTTCAGTTTATAAAACACTTGAACAGAAAGAAACCGCAATTGATGAAGTTAAAGGTGTTTTAGATGCAGTTTCAATTATCGAAGATTCAATAATTGCATATAACGAAAAATTTTCAAGAAAAGGTTAAGATATTACTATGGCTTCCACAAATTTTGAAAATGGTTTATACATTGTCGGTAGCGACTTTAAAATACGTTATGCAAATGATACTTTAAAGGAATTCTTCCCAAAAGTTGTTGAAGGTGGTCTTTGCTACAAAGCTGTTACAGACCGTGATGAACCGTGTACATTTTGCCCTATTGCGAATGGTCTCGAAAAGGGCAGACTTTTATTCAACTCTGCTAATTTCAGTCGTTATGGAGCTGCCTTTACAAATATGAGCACGCCCGAATTCAAAGACTGTTATTCTGTAATGGTTCAGCAAATCGCAAGTCCTGATATGCTCAAAAAGCTTGATGAAGACCAGATGCATGCACTAATGATGCAACAAAGGGAATTACAAAACAGAAACTTCATTATTGAAACACTTTCTGCTGAATATGAAATAATTTATTTTGTATGCGAAGAAAATGGTATTTTCAAATGCACAAAATATTACGACCAAAAAGGTACAAATTCGTTTGAAACCGGAGATTTAACAATTTCCAGCTACGATACACTCCTTACTAATTACGCCAATATCCATATTCATCCCGAAGACAGAAAAATGTTTTTAGAAGAAACGCAACTTAATAATGTGAGGACGTGTATTTTCGGTGATAATGAACCATTTGAATTAAACTACAGAGAGCTTCACGGTGCTGTTGTAAAATATATGCAAATCAGGTTCATTCCTATCAAAACCGACAATAACCCAAATGTTATTATTGCTTTTCGTTGCGTCGATTCTATTGTTGAGCAAGAGTTAGAGGAACGTGAAAGAACCGAAAGACTTCTTGATAGCTCAAATCAACGTTTAAGAGTTATTGAAGGTCTTTGTGCAGAATACGAGTCACTGTATTACGTTGATGCAAAAAAAGATACTGGTATTCCTTATATTTTATCTGAGCATTTCCCTGAGGATTTCAAAAAGAACCTTCTTAAAGAAATACCATATACCAGTGCTTTTCACGCCTACATTGATGGTTGCGTAGCTCCAAGCCAATGTGAATATGTAAAAGCGCAAACTGAGCTTCGTTCTGTTACAAACAAATTAAAAGATTCACCTTGTATCAGAATCAACTACGAGGTTCCGTATGAAGGCAAGATGCTCCATTACCAGATATATATAGCCCGAATCGGTGAACCACACGAGCAGGTATGGGCTTTCAAGAGTATTGAAGAAACTGTTGAAGAGCAAATAAAGCAACACAGAATTCTTATAGATGCACTTGATAAAGCGAAAAAAGCTGAACAAGCAAAATCAAACTTCCTTTTCAATATGTCTCACGATATACGTACTCCAATGAATGCAATTTTAGGCTACAACACTATTGCTGAGAAAAACATTGAAGATAAAGAAGTAGCGCTTGATGCACTTAAAAAGGCAAAGCATTCTGGTCAGCACATGTTGGGAATCATCAACGATATTCTTGATATGGCACGAATTGAAAATGATAAGATTGAAATAAACAACGACATTGTAGATTTCACAAAGCTTGTTGAAGAATTGAAAGAGATGTTCGTTCACGAAATGGCTAAAAAAGACATTGAATTTGTAACTTCAATCAATGTCAAAACCCCAGCCATTTATACTGACGCACTTCGTATTTCTCAGGTAATTACCAACCTTTTAAGTAATGCATTAAAATTTACTAACCCTGGTGGTAAGGTTACATTCCAAGTTACAGAGTTAAAATCACCTGATGATACCGCTCACTTCCAGATAAGAATTGAAGATACTGGTGTTGGTATGAGCGAAGAATTCCAAAAGCATCTATTCAACGCCTTTGAACGT
The DNA here is from genome assembly GCA_937916395.1 of uncultured Clostridia bacterium. Lineage (GTDB taxonomy): Bacteria > Bacillota > Clostridia > Oscillospirales > Acutalibacteraceae > DTU089. The sequence goes on from CALFTN010000047.1 coordinate 13,365, forward strand.
GAGCACAATACAACAAAAAGTGGTATCCAGGGCACAGGTCTTGGTCTTGCAATTACCAAAAATCTTGTGCAACTTTTAGGTGGTACTCTTACATATAACAGCATGCTTGGCATTGGTACTGAATTCACTATTACATTCAAAGCTAAAAAGGCTGAAGAAGTTCCTGTAACTCACAAAGAGTCATCTACCCTTCTTCCAGAGTTAAAGGGTTCAAGAATCCTCGTTGTTGAAGATAATATAATAAACAGAGAAATTGCTCGTGAACTTTTAGAAGAAGAAGGCTTCATAATCGAAGAAGCTGAAGACGGCACTATTGCTGTTGATATGCTTGAAAAAAATGGTAAAGATTATTACACCTTTGTGCTTATGGATATTCAGATGCCAATTATGAACGGCTACACAGCAACACGAAAAATCCGTAGCTCTTATAACACTGATATTGCAAACGTACCAATTGTTGCTATGACTGCAAATGCATTTACAGAAGACAGAAAAAATGCACTTGACGCTGGTATGAATGAGCATGTTGCAAAACCACTTGATATTGATATTCTTATAGAAGTTTTAAACCGTGTTTATAAAGAAACACACAATAAATAATTAAATAAAAAAGACCAGAAACTTTAAAAAGTTTCTGGTTTTTTTATAATTTCTGGGCAATATAATTTTGGTGATAATATGCCAAAAAGAATTGGAAAAAATGTAATTTTATTAAACAACAGACCCTCTATTATTGGTAACGCTGCCGTTGTAGGCAAAAAAGAAGGCGAGGGGCCGCTAGCTCTTGAATTCGATAAAATATTTGAAGATGAATTTTTAGGTAAAGAAACCTTTGAAAAAGCTGAAAGTGAATTAGTAAAAGAAGCCGTCAAAACAGCTCTTAGTAAAACTGAGCTTTTACCAGAAGATATTGACTGTTGCTTTTCAGGTGACCTTTTAAATCAATGTATAGGCTCATCCTTTGGCTTGCGTGAATTCAATATTCCTTTTTCAGGGCTTTATGGTGCTTGTTCTACAATGGCTCTGTCACTTGCCCTCTCAGCAACCCTTATAGACTCTGGTGCATTAGAAACAGCTATTGCTTCTACTTCGTCACATTTCTGCTCTGCTGAGCGTCAATACAGAAACCCATTAGAATACGGTGGCCAGCGTCCTCCTTGTGCTCAATGGACTGTTACCGGCTCAGGTGCACTTGTTTTAAAGAATAATGTTCCGGATTCACCACGCGTAAATGCTGTTATATTCGGTAAAATCCGTGATTTAGGAATAACCGACACAAATAATATGGGGGCAGCAATGGCACCTGCGGCATCGCTTCTCATAAGCGAGTTTTTGAATGAAACACACACAACCCCTGACGATTTTGATTTAATTTTAACTGGTGATTTGGGCAAGGTTGGTAGTGATATTCTTAAAGAACTTCTGATTAAAGAAAGCAATATTGATATTTCATTGGTTCATAATGATTGTGGCACTATGATTTATGATTCTGAAACACAGGATGTTCACGCTGGTGGCTCTGGCTGTGGTTGTAGCGCAACTGTGCTTTGCTCATATATTATAAATAAACTAAGAAAAAAAGAATTACACCGCGTATTTTTTGTAGGTACCGGTGCACTGCTGTCACCTACGTCATCATTACAAGGTGAAAGCATACCTGGTATTGCACACGGAGTTTTATTGACATCAGATTGAAAGGATTTGTAAAATGAACCATTGTATGAAAACATTAAAAAACATAGAAAAGCTCACAAAGGCTTATAAATCAATTTATGTTTTAAAAAAGCTTTTATCTATATTTCTTATAACCTATACTGCTATTAAAGTAATAACCTTCTTTATCAACAAATAAAAATGACGAGGCTGTAAAAAAACTTAACGCTTTTTTACAGCCTCTTTACTTTTTATTACATTAATTTTTTATAAAGCTTGACAATATCTTCAACGCTTGTATCTTTAGGGTTACCTGGTCGGCAAGCATCTGCATAAGCACTTTCAGCGAGGAACTGTATGTCTTCTTCTTTAACAATTTCTTTAAGGTCTTCTGGAATACCAACATCAACAGCTAATTTTTTAACTGCTGCAATAGCTGCTATACGAGCACCTTCAATTGTCATTGTTTCAGTACCCTTAACGCCCATTGCCTTAGCAATATCTCTGTATTTTTCACCTGTACATTCTGCGTTATATTCCATTACTGTAGGAAGAATAATAGCATTAGCCACGCCGTGTGGTGTATCATAAAGAGCACCTAAGCCGTGAGCCATACTGTGAACAATACCAAGTCCAACATTTGAGAAGCCCTGACCTGCAATATATTGAGCAAGAGCCATACCTTCTCTGCCTTCATTTGTATTTTCACAAGCACCACGAAGATGTTTAGAAATAAGCTCAATAGCTTTAAGGTGGAACATATCTGTCATTTCCCAAGCGCCTTTAGTAATGTAACCTTCAATAGCATGGGTTAACGCGTCCATACCCGTAGCTGCTGTAAGACCTTTCGGCATGCTAGCCATCATATCAGGGTCAACAACTGCTATTTCTGGAATATCGTGAACATCAACACAAACGAATTTGCGTTTCTTTTCTACATCAGTAATAACATAGTTAATTGTAACCTCAGCTGCAGTACCTGCTGTTGTAGGAACAGCAATAGTAAATGTAGCGTGATTTTTTGTAGGTGCAACACCCTCAAGGCTTCTCACGTCACTGAATTCTGGGTTTTCAATAATAATGCCAATTGCTTTTGCAGTATCCATTGCAGAACCGCCACCAATTGCAACAATAGAATCAGCACCAGATTCTTTGAAAGCCTTAACGCCATCAAGTACATTTTCAATGGTAGGGTTAGCTTTAATATCGCTAAAAATTTCGTAGCAGATTGAAGCTTCTGATAAAACATCAGTAACCTTAGCTGCAACGCCGAATTTAATTAAATCAGGGTCGGTACAAACAAAAACCTTTTTATATCCACGAGAAGTAATCTCGTTAGGGATTTCTTGAATTGCTCCTTTACCGTGATATGAAATTGTGTTTAAAACTATTCTTTGTGCCATGGGAATCTCCTCCTAAAAATTAACAATAAATTTGTAAATTGTTTACAAATTTATTTTATAATGTAGATAACTTTTATAAGTATCTAATAATAGATTACACTATTTTGGCTTCATTGTCAATATATTAACGATAAATATATATTTACTATTCTATTGTTTTTAACAGGATAATATGTTATAATAAAAATATATTTTTACAGGAGATTTTTTATGGAAATTCCAAAGATTCTTTTAAATAAGTCAGAAGAAATTGAAGCAATATTAAAAGAAAAATGTCCCGAAGCGGCACCATTTTTTAAAGGTTGCTTTTTAAACACAATAGAAACAACTGTCAGACAATTAGATGATGGCAGTTACTTTGTTATCACAGGTGATATTCCTGCTATGTGGCTTAGGGATAGTGCCGCACAAGTTAAGCCTTACATACGTTTTGCTAATGAGGATGAAAATTTAAAAGAAATACTTAAAAGCATTATTGAAAAACATGCGTATTATGTCTGCCTTGACCCATATTCAAATGCTTTCAATGCAGAAGCAAATCCTAATTCTGCAAAGGACGAAACCGACTTTTATCACGAGCTTATATGGGAAAGGAAATATGAGGTTGATTCTTTGTGTGCCCCTCTTTACTTAGCACACGAATATTATCAGACAACTCTTGATTCATCAATTTTCACGGAGCAGTTTCATAAAATGTTAGAAACAATTTATGAAACCTTCAAAAAAGAGCAGAATCATTTTGCAAACTCTACATATTTTTTCAACAGAAAGAACTGCCCGGCTATTGACACACTTTCTAATGATGGTAAGGGCGAAGAAGTTTGCTACACTGGTATGACATGGTCAGGCTTCAGACCATCGGACGACCGTTGCAAATTGGGATATTTAATTCCAGCTAATATGATGGCTGTGTGTGCACTTAAAAAAGCCGCTGAAATGGCAAATATTGGTTTTGAGGATATTAAGCTTGAAAGTGAGTGCCGTTCACTTGCGTTTGATATTGATGAAGGTATTAAAGCGTATGGCGTAATTGAAAATGACCGACACGGCAAAATTTTTGCCTACGAAACAGATGGCAAAGGCAATTATGTTTTAATGGATGATGCCAACTCACCAAGTCTTCTTGCCGCTCCATATTTGGGTTACATAAAAGCAGACAATGAGCTTTATAAAAACACAAGAAGCTTTGTGCTTTCTAATGATAACCCTTGGTATTTTGAAGGACGTGCTGCTAAAGGTGTTGGCAGTCCGCACACTGGTATTGATAAAATATGGCATATTGCGCTTTCAATGCAGGCACTCACAAGCACAGACCCAAAAGAAGTTAAAGAGTGCATAACTATGCTTACTACTACTGACGCCGGAACAAAATTAATGCACGAATCTTTTTATAAGCACGATTCAACTGATTTTACAAGACCTTGGTTTGCATGGTCAAACAGCCTTTTTGCAGAGCTTTTAATAAGAATTGCAGAGGGTAAGATTAGTTGCTAGTATGGCTAGTATGGCTGGTTGGCTAGTTGGCTGGTTGGCTGGTTGGCTAGTGTGGCTGTTGAAAATGAAATAATAAATTTCTTCTTACAAAACGCCTCTCTTCGAAGAGAGGGGGACCATTCATTGATATATCTGGATTTAGTGAATGGTTTTCAGGCGACAAAGCAATTACAATTTAATAAAAATTTAAAACGGAATGGTGGAGAGTTCTTTGCCACGAGGTTGTTTTTACAAATAATCTTGCTTGAAGAAGAAATAAACTAACCTATTCACAAAACCGACGTACTCTGTTTTTTGAGGTTAACTCGTGTCGAAGAACTCTCCACCACCCAAGGGAACTTGTCTATTTTAATAAGCTCTCAACACGCTTGAAAGCTTATTAAAGTGAGAAACTAAACACAAGGCGGTCCCCCTCTCTTCGAAGAGAGGCAGGGAACGAAGAAACAGCCTTGTTGTATCATTTTTAGATTATTGTTTGTAAGCGAGTTAGTAAATTATAAATGAAACGAAAAATTAATTGTAACAAAACGCCTCTCTTCGAAGAGAGGCGTTTTGTAAGAAGAAATTTATTATTCCATTTTCACTAGACATACTAGCCACACTAGCCATACTAGCCATACTAGCCATACTAGCCATACTAGCCATACTAGCCATACTAAAAAAACGACTTGCTAAGCAAGTCGTTTTTTTCTTCTATAAACAGCCACCGCAACAATTCCAGCAACTGAACCTACACCCATAATCAAATATGGCAACTCGTCGATTAAAAGCTCTGGTTCAAGAGCATAAACCGAAAAGGCAACAAGTGGTTTGAGTGCCACACGAACTGCCGCCTTGAGTGGCTCACTTTCTGCAATAAAATCTGCAATAGGTGGTGAAATAGTGTAATAAGCTTTTACAAACATTCTTCCGAGTGGGTTAGTTTTTAAGCACTGGTCTCTGAACTGGCAAAGAATACCAACCTCACCGGTAGCTTCGCCGTAGCCAGCAGTAGCAATAAAGCAGAAGCTTGCAACAGAAAGTGCGTTTGTAGCACTATCGGCAGAAATAGCCGAGTCAGAAGAAATTCTTAAAACCGTTCCGTTTTCATCAACCGACATAGCGTATTTTTCAGTTCTGCCACTCTCACCATAAATAGTAGCGGCATCTCTCGCACCGTTAGTTGTGTTAACTCTGAATGTCTGGTTATTTGCAACCATATTAGGGAAATGGTAAGAAACATCCATACCATAAAATATGTAGTCCTGAATATCCTGATTTAATTGATTGTTACGTGTAGCAACCTCCGCTGCTTCAGCAGCAGTAGTTGCGGCATCTGTAGGATTTGCTGTGCCGTTTTCATCTGTTACGTCACCAAAATCAAAATCGTTATCAACCGCCGCAATATAAACCTTAACACCACACTGGTTAGAAATTTCGCCAGCACCTAAAAAGTCTTCGTCTTGATAAACGTCAAATTTTATATAAAGTGGCGTTTCTGGGTTTAAGCAAACCTGGCTTGTTTCTTTAGCAAGACCACGCTCTAAAACATAAAGATAGTAGCCATCATACCTGTTGTCGCCGTTACGGTCCTCTTTCTGAGCGTAAATGTAAGCGTAAGAATTATCTTTACCAGCGACTGTAGGAACAACGCTTGTTGTAGGGTAAACCTCTGCTTTGGTGGCAACACCAATGTTAGTGCCACTTTGCAAATATTCTGCAACAGACTTTACCATTTCTTGTTTAATGTAGCGTTCTTCGGTTTTGTTGTAGGTACGAAGGGCAGATTGAAAAAGATTTGCAAGGGCAACAACACCAAAGCCCATTAACGCAACAACGAGCATAAGCTCCACTAATGTAAAGCCTTTTTTGTGTTTTAGCATAAATTTGAACATTTGGTAAAATCCCCCTTTGGTGGTATTTTTAGTGCTGAGTGCTGAGTTGTGGGTCTGCGACGCTAATTATAATGGTTTGTTGTAACAGGTAATTTATTGTTTCATTTTCAGATTATTTTTGTAGTAAGTCAATTATAAATGAAACAAAAAAGTTATTTTTACAACCCTGCCTCTCTTCGAAGAGAGGGGGACCACCGTCCCTTGCGTTTGCTTATTTTAATAAATTCTCAAGCGTGTTGAAAATTTATTAAAACAAACAATTTTCCTTGGGTGGTGGAGAGTTCTTCGCAACGAGTTAACCTCAAAAAACAGAGCACGTCGGTTTTGTGAATAGGTTAGTTTATTTCTTCTTCAAGCAAGATTATTTGTA
>CALFTN010000048.1 GCA_937916395.1 uncultured Clostridia bacterium
AAAGATGAAGGTGGTCGTCATACTCCATTCTTCAACAACTATCGTCCACAGTTCTTCTTCAGAACAACTGACGTTACAGGTGTTATCACTCTTCCAGAAGGCACAGAAATGTGTATGCCTGGCGATAACGTTGAAATGACTGTTGAACTCATCACTCCAATCGCTATCGAAAAAGGTCTTCGTTTCGCTATCCGTGAAGGTGGCCGTACAGTTGGTTCAGGTGCTGTTACAGATATCATTGAATAATTAGCACTTGGTTGAACTAATTAACTAATTAAAAAATCGGTGTGGTAGAAGTAATTCTATTACACCGATTTTAAATTTTATGTAAAGAAAGTGTTGGTTTTATTAGTATTCTATGATTGGTAGATAACTTCTACAAAGAGTTTCTTGCAATTTTTCTTGTTTTGAAGTATGATTTAATTGTGAGAAATAAAACATTATGTTGAATAGGGGTTGGGAGAAAATTATGAGTAAAAAAACTATGGGAGCTTTTCTTGTTGAATTAAGAAAAGATAAAGAATTAACTCAGCAACAGGTTGCGGAGTCGCTTAATGTTTCAAACAAAACAATAAGTAAATGGGAGCGTAATGAAGGCTATCCTGAAATTACAATGCTCAGTGAGATTGCAAAGTTTTATGAAGTTACAACTGATGAGCTTTTACAAGGATACAGAAACGAAGAAAAGGAATTACCTGAGGGTATAGTTTATTACGAACCTGAAGTTGACCCTAAATGGGCGAGGTTAGATAAAAATTCACTTATTGCAAAAACTTTGAGTGTGAGTTCCTTAACTCTGTTTATAACTATTTGCTTCTTCACTGGTAGAATTGGCATGGATATAGAGGTGTTTTTCTTACCTTTGGCTATTTCAACATTATCCTTTGCTTATTTGCTATATATAATTATGGAAAAAAGAAAGTTCAGCGAAGAGGTGCAATTAAAGAATTATAACGACTTGTTTTTTACTTTTTTCTTTTTAGGAATCGAGCTTTTTACATTAATATCATTTAATATCTCTGAAAATTTGGGGTTCCTTTTTACACCAAATAATCTTATATTCTCGGGCGTTTTTGTTTCAATAATTGTAACGTATTTAAGTCATACTATACTTAATAGAATATTAAAATTCAGTGTTATAACTAAAGAAAAAAGAAAACTAAAAAGCTCTTTTACATGGGTTTCTTGTTTATTTACAGCAGTTACTATAATAGTGGTTATTATTCTTTCATTTTATGAAATTAATAACATAAGACCGATACAGCACGTAGTAAAGTTTAATGAAATGTATTATAATGAAACTGATGCAGAATATGATTATAACAGATTAAAGAAAATGATTTTTGAAGGCGAACCTCTTTATGAAATAACAGGCTACGAGGGTGATAAAATAAATCTCAATGAGTTTGTATTCTGGATTGAAGATGGTGATAATGGCTATGATAAAGTCGAATATAGTAGAATAGATACACATCTTGTTTTCACCACTGAGACTAGAAAACAAGAGTTTATAAAAGAGAGTGTTGTTGAAACAGGTAAATTCGACTTTTTAAATATTATGGATGAAGATATTGTTTTTAATGATGAGGATTTGTCAATAACGTTTTTGGAAACTTTTCCTATGATAGAAATGGCTAAGAGAACATCAGTAGTTTTTTCAATAATAGCTATGGGTATTACAAGTGCTCTTTATGGTCTTTTGGCGTTGATTTATTATAAAAAAGAAGACTAAAAAAGAAAGGTGATTCTGTTGAATCACCTTTCTTCTTTTAATAATTAATTCTTTTATCTTTATAATAAAATTCTTTATCGTGTTCACTTATTTCTCTTAAAACCTTACATGGATTACCAACTGCAACCACATTAGCTGGAATATCCTTTGTAACAACGCTACCAGCACCAATTACGGTATTATTGCCAATTGTAACACCAGGGAGAACAATAACACCTGCACCAAGCCAGCAGTTTTTGCCAATATGTACAGGCATATTATATTGCAATGCTTTTTCTCTTAATTCTGGTAAAATAGGGTGACCTGCAGTTGCTATAACAACATTAGGACCGAGCAGTGTATAGTCGCCAATGTAAATGTGGGTATCATCTACCATTGTAGCATTGAAATTAAAATAAACATTATTACCTAAGTGAACATTTTTACCACCCCAGTTAGAGTGAAAAGGGGGTTCAATGTAACAGTTTTCGCCAACTTCAGCCAACATATCTTTAAGCATTTCTGAACGTTTTTCTAGTTCAGTGGGTCGAGTAGCGTTAAAATCATAAAGTCTGTTCAAGCATTTTATCTGCTCGTTGAAAATATCTTCATTATTTGGGTCGTAAATTTCACCCGAGTGCATTTTTTCGTAGTCAGTCATTTATATTACCTTCAATTCTTTTAGCTGTATCAAAAGCCATTTTGAAAAACTCGTCAGGCGTTACACCGATTAAATCGTCGTGGGTGTGTTTATTTGGTTTATTTTTCAAACAAAGCTCAAGGCTAATCCAGTTATTCCAGTTAAGTCTTTTAAGATTGTCACAGAATCTTTGCCAGTTAACCTTGCCTTGTTTATATGGCATAATGTGAGCATCGTCAGTCCAGAATACTCTGTCACCAGTAACACCCATATTGTCGTTTATGTGTAGGAAAAAGAGCTTGTTGCCAAAATCCTTTAATAAATCAAAACCTGCGTTATAGCAAAGCTCGTGACCTGTATCAATGCAGAATCCACAGTTCTTTCTATTGCTTAAATGCTCTTTTATACCATAAAGACATTCCACACCCTCAGTATTTTCAAAAGCTAAATTTAAGTCATATTTCTCTGCTTCATCAATTAAAAGAGAGAAGTTTTTAATGCCAATATCAGTAACCTTAGCAAGAGTATCAAAACCTATGTAAACGTGACATACAAGTGTTTTAATACCTAAACTGCCACACTCGTGTATACATCTGATAAGTTTATAAAAAATAGGTGGTTTATCTTCCAGCCACATATCACAAACATTATCAAACGGAGCGTGAATTGAAGCGATTTCTAAACCGATTTCTCTAGCAAAATTTACATTGTCAGCAAATTCTTCACTGGCGCTCCAGTCAAAAAATACGCCATCAAATCCTGCTTTTTTTACAGATAACATCTGTCCGTTCAAAGGAATATCAAAAAAATTCTTTTCAACATTTACTGCAGTTTTCATTTTGTCACCGTTTTACTTCAAGTTAATTGTGTATTCTGCAAATTCACTATCTATATTTTTTCCCTCAACAAAGTTGCGCGCTTTAAAAATAACCTTATCGTCATAAACTTCGCCAATGTATCCTACACCTAAATCGGTAACACCAAAGTTATTAGGCTTTCTGTAGCCAGGCACACTTAAAGAATAAACACCATTTTCTTCGTTAAGAACTTCAAATGTTTTTTCAAATACACCACCATGAAGGTGACCATTTATAAAGAAAACATTTTTAAATTGCTCCATAACCTTACGCACTTCGTCAGATTGCTCACCCATATCACCGGTTTTCCAGACTTCAGGTAAACCGTGTGTGAATGCAAAAGCCTGATGGCACATAACGAAAGCCGGCTTGTTGTCTTTAGTGGCTCTTTCTAATTCTTTTCTCAAAAATTCAATTTGCTCTTTGCTAATATATGCCTTTTCAAGAACCCGTTTTTCAGTACCGATAACAATGATTGTGTAACCGTTAATGTCGTAAGAATAGTAGCTTTTTTTGTTTGTATCAATATTGAGATATTCGTTTACCTTATTCATTATAATCTTTTGATTACGACCATATTGCAAGCGAACATCGTGATTACCCATTGTAATAAAAAGCTTTAATTTATCTTTGTATGTATCAAAAACCTGGAAAAATCTATTGTATTCGCCTTTTTTTCCAAGTTCGGCAATATCACCAGCCATAAGTAAAGCATCAAATTTTTCATTTGAATTAAAAATATCTTTAAAGCAATTTTCTACATTGTGAGCGAGGTATTCTTTTTTAGAAAAGTGAGTATCTGCAATAGCGGCAAATGCGAGCTTAACATTTTCACTATCTGTAAATTTTATTGGATTTTCCGTTTGTAATTCGTATTCAACTTCACTGCTTGGTAAAAGTGCTTGTAGCTGAGCTTTGTATTTAGTTATAAAGATTTCTGCAGACATTTTTTTTACCCTTTCAATTGGTTTATTTTTACAAATATTATATAATTTTTATGTAATGTTGTCAATTCAAATAAATGTTGCTTATTTGTATAATATGTGTTATATTTATTATAAGTGTAAACAAAATTTAGGAGGATTGAACAATGGCAGTAGATAAGAGAACATATCCAACCTGGTTAAACGGTGAAGTGAAGAGTATTCAAAAGGAATATACAGAAGCGACAAAGTTACTTGATGAAAATGGCAACTTAGTAGCACCAGGCTGGGCAAGGCACATGGTATTCGATTACGACAGAAGTCAGGTTGTTCCGAAAATGCGTAGCAAGGAATGGGATTTTTATCAGATTTCTAATGGTAAATATATGGTTCAGTTGAATTTTGCAAACATTTCATTTGGTGGGTTTATAAGTGCTAAGCTTATAGATTTACATAATAAGCAACACGACAGAAAGCTTGATACAAATACTGTTTGTGATGCAACAGTTCTCTATATTGGTGGCAGAGAAAAATATAAAATGCCACCGAAGGGCGATGTGCCAAATAATCTTAAATATACAGTAGAAAGTTTTTTGGGTAAAGCAGAGTTTGAATTTGATACAAAAGAAACTAGTAGAACACTTTACTTTAAAGGTAAAGCAAAAGACCAAGATGTGATTTGTGACTTCCATATGGATATTCCAGAAGGACTTGAAAATATTACAACGGTTCTTCCTTTTAAAAATATGAAGTCAGGCTTCTTTATGACGACGAAGCAGAATTGTATGCCTTGCTCTGGTACATTCAAATTCGGCGATAAGGTTGTGGAATTTTCAAAAGATGACACTTTCTGTGCTCTTGACTGGGGCAGAGTTAATACACCTTATCAGTTAGTATGGTACTGGGGTAACGGTGCACAAAAAATCAAAGATGAAGACGGCACAGAGCACACAGTCGGCTTTGAAATTACCTGGGGAATTGGTGATGAAAGCTTTGCTACTGAAACTGCAATTTTCTATGATGGTAAACTTCATAAATTCGGTGCAGTAGACGTTGAGGAATTCCCTAAAACAAACGGCTTTATGAAGCCTTGGAAGTTCGTTTCAGAGGATGGCAGATTTGATATGACAATGAAACCATTCTTTGATAATCATTCAGACACAAATGTGCTTAATCTTTTAAGAATGCATACTCACCAGTTACACGGTATATGGAATGGTACAGTTACTCTTGACGATGGCAAAAAGATAGAAATAAAAGATATGTACGCATTCTGCGAATATTGTGAAAATAAATGGTAAGCGTATGGAAAAATTAAATTTTTATTTGCTTACAGATACTCACTATTTTGAAGAAAGTTTAGGTGCGGAGGGTAAAGCGTATGAAGAGTATATGAAAACCGAAGCGTTTTACCTAAAAGAAAGCAGTGCTATAAATAAAGCTGTGTTTAAAGAACTTAAAGAGGATAAAGAAACTGAGCTTGTTATAATTCCTGGTGACCTTTCAAAAGATGGTGAGTATGAAAGCCACAAAAGTTTAATTAAAGAATTAAATGCTCTGAAAGATGCTGGTAAAAAGATTTTTGTGCTCACTGCTGGTCACGATTTTAATGAAACTGGCAGAGGCTATAAAAACGATAAATTTGTTGGCTCAAAAGGTACGGAGTTTAAAGAGCTTTATAATCTTTATTACGAATTTGGTTATAATGGGGCAATTTCAGTTCACGAAGAAACGCTTTCATATATAACAGAAATTGCAGAAAATACCCGACTTTTGGCACTTAATTGCGATAGCAAAAGAGAGTGTAAGGGTTTAATTGATGAGAGTCTTTTAAACTGGACAAAAGAGCAATTACAAAAAGCAAAAGAAGATGGTGCTTACACTATTGCAATGTGTCACTATTCTATAATTCCATCAGTGCCTGTGTTCGATTTAGTTGGCGATGCCCATGTTAAAAACTGGCGTGACGTTGCTACTTTTTTAGCTGATAACGGTGTAGAGCTTGTTTTAACAGGTCATATGCATATACAGAGTATAAATGAATTTACAAGCGAAAAAGGCAACAAGCTTTATGATATTTGTACAGCCACAACAGTTGGTACACCTGGTAAATATCGAAAAATTGAAATTGATGAAAATGGAAGAATGAAGGTAAAATCAATAGAGGTTACAGGGTTTGATATTCCGGACAATTTCAGTTCGTGCGAAGAATTTTTTGATTGGCGTTTTAAATATTCTGTGAAAAACAAAATCAATAAAATTCTTGAAGGTGGTAGTGGTATAACAAAAACTTTGAAGAATTTTGGTGGTAAAATACTGAATTCCATAAAGTTAAAAACAATAGCAAAATTATTGTTTATAAGAATTGATAGTTCTTTAAAGAATATTAAGCTTATGGACTTTGCAGGAGACTTAGCCACGGCAATTTTTAAAGGCGATATGCCTTATATTAAAGGTACTCCAGAATATGATGCTATTAGTAAAGCTTTGAAAAGATTAGGTTTCATTTTAAAGAAAATCGAACCAAAGCTTTCTAAAAATGGTGTAAAGGTTGATTTAACCGATATGCTTTTAAACACTATTGGCAACAATAAAGGGTACTCAGACAATGATGCGGTAATAAATCTGAAGGGATAAAATAAATATGGGTTCAACAGTAATACAAAATCAAGAAACTAAGCACATGAAAACAAAAGAATTTGTGCTTTATTTAATAGGAGTGTTTTTCTACACCTGTATGACAGGTATGGTAGGCTCTTACAGAAACGCTTACTTAGTTAATGTTTTGAAAATTACAGATGATGAAGCTTCACTTTTCAATACATTGGTAAGCGTTATTCCATTTGTTTTAAGCTTTTTTATTTCTATGTATATAGATGGTAGAAGAACTGGTAAATCAGGTAAATTTAAACCACTTGCAATGTTTGTTGTAGTGCCGATGGGTGCAATTCTTATGCTCTCATTCTGGACACCAAAAGGTTTAAGTGGCACATTCCTTATGATTTACCTTGTAACAATAGCAGTTTTATGGGGTGCATTCTGTACTTTAGGTAACTCAATAAATATGATTGCAAATGTTATGACTCCTAATATGAAAGAGCGTGACAACGTTATTTCATTCAGAAGTATTTCTTCTGCAGTAGGTAACTCTGCACCACTTGTTATAGTGCTTGTTATTGGTCTTATCTGGAAAGATAATGAAGGTCTTCAATACATAATTGGTGCAGGTCTTTGTAGTGCAGTTGGTATTATTACAGTTCTTTTAGGTATGAGCTCTGTTAAAGAGAGAATTACTTATACCGCAGAGAAGAAAAATCCTATTGAAGGATTTAAGGATGTTTTAACCAACAAATATGCATGGTCAATTATAATTTCTGAAACACTTAAAAACTTCAGACAGGTTTCTAACTATATGGGTGTATTTTTAGCAGCAGCACTTTTAGGCTCAACCTCAAAGTTCTTACTTTTCGGTTTGCCAACAGGTATTGGTACAGCTGTTGGTATGCTTGTTATAAATATGCTTCTCAAGAAGTTCAATTCTAAAGTGCTTTATATTGCAAGTGGTATTTATTCAGTAATTGCAAATACACTTGCTTTCGCTGTAGGATATATGTACTTTAAAACAGGCTCATCTGTTTTACAGATAGTATTTATTATATTCTTATTCCTTATAGGCTTACAGTTCGGTGCTTCAAATCTTTTACCAAGTATGTTCCAGGCAGATGTTCTTGAGGACATAGAGGCTAAAACAGGTAAGAGAATTGATGCCACATTACCATTTGTAATTTCTATTGGTACACTTATAAGTGGTACTATTGCAAACGCCTTAGCACCAAAGGTACTTTATGGCGACAACTCAATTATTGGTTATATTCAGCCAACAGATTTAGTTCCGAATCCAGAGCAGGGTCTTGATACAAAGATACTTTTACTCTTCTTCTACACAATAGTTCACGGTGTTATGATGTTCCTTGCTGGTGTGCCATTCTTCTTCTATAAATTAACAGGTGAAACAAAAGAAAATGTTCACAACGAAGTTCTTAAAATGAGAGCACAGAACGAAAGTAAATAAGATTAAATAAAGGCTGATTTGTATTGTTAATACGAATCAGCCAATGAATTAAGGTGTTAAGATTGTTGAGAATAAACTTTATATGTCATGGTAATATTTGTAGAAGTCCTATTGCAGAGTTTGTGTTTAAAGATATGATAAAAAAACAAGGGAGAGAAAATGAATTCTCTGTTTGCTCAATGGCTACAAGCAGTGAAGAGATATTTATGGGTGTTGGTAATCCGGTTTATCCACCAGCAAGGGAAATTTTACAGGATCATGGAATTTCTTGTGAGGGAAAACGTGCAACACAAGTTAAAAAAAGTGACTATGATAAATATGACTTATTTGTCTGCATGGATAGTAACAACATAAGAAATATAATGAGGATTTTTGGCTCAGACCCAGAGAACAAAGTTAGGAAACTTATGGATTATACTGACAGAAAAACAGATGTAGCAGACCCGTGGTACACTGGTAATTTTCAGGTTACTTATGATGATATCTGTGAGGGCTTAATTGGAATGCTGAATGAATTAAAAAACGCTGAATGTTGAGTTTATATTCAACATTCAGCGCTTTTTATTAAAATTTATTCTTCATCAACAGGCTTGAAGTCAACTTCTGTAGCATCGTTTTCAGAAAGTGGTTCTTCATTAGGCATAGTGTCAACATTGCCTACAGGTTCATTTGATTGTTGCCAGAATGGTGTTTGTTGTGGTTGTGAAAATTGGTTTTCTGAAGCCTGAGCGTTCCAGTTGTTTCCGTTATTCATATCGAAACCAGCGTTCATAGCTGGGGCTTCATAGTCAGGTAAATCCATTGGTGTAATAATGCCTTTATTAATAGCTTCAGCTCTTACGTAAGCATAAAATTCAACTTTTGTTGCTATCATATAAGGATTTACATAAACAATACTGAGAATACCTAATGTGAATAAGGAGAGAAAAATCCAACCTAAGAATGAAAGGTCAAGAACAAAAGCATCCATTTTATTGCCTTTCATAATAGCTTTACTCATTTTAAAAGCACTGTCCCTATCAAGGTCAGGGCGCACTGCAAGAATATTCTCAATAAGATAATATTCATAGTTTTTTATAATACCAGGCACAAAGAAAAGTAATGACCAAAGAACTATTTTAAGGTTTTTCAAGAATGTTATAGTAACAATGTTTTTGTAGTTACCATCTTTGAAATTACCAATTACTTCACCAATATCAGTCATTACGTTTTTACGTGTTTTCTGGAAAAATCTGAAACCACCTACAGTTAATATTGAGAAAACTAATATTGAAAGAATAACAGATAAAAATGAAGTTGAGGTTGTTGCAATAACTTGTTCTTCTGAAATACCAGTTGTGTTTTGTGATACTGTAAATGTAGAAGAAACTAGACTCGCTCCCTGCATGATGAGTGTAACAATAGCTGCTTTGAACCAATCCTTTTTAAAGTTCTGCTTTGCGTTTTGTTTTAATAATGCTCTATCCATAATCAATTCTCCTTTGATTTTTTATTTTGCTTTAATTTTATAAACCATTACACCGTGTGGTGCAACACTAGCTGAAATTGAAGTTTTAATTGTTTTGCTTTCTTCTGTCCAGAGGTCAGTTGCTTCATATTCGTCAACTATTGGTAAGTTAACATAAATATCATTATGAAGCTTGTTAAAGGTAACAGACATCTCCCTTTGAGTATTACCTTTATTGAAAAAGCAGAGTGCAATTTCGTTGTTTGTGAGTGGCTTTACAAGTATATCTGAAACGCCATCGGTAAAAATTCTTTTAGCTTGTTTGCCGAGCTTATCCTGGTCAATTGCAATAAGATTTTTATTGGTTAAAATCTCTAATACTTTATTGTCTGTGTCAACAGTTCCGTCTTCTTTTAAGAATTTTCTTACGTCATTACCTAAAATAAGAGGAGCTGCCATCATACACCACAAAGTGAAATGAGATTTATTCTCTTCCATTGTGAGAGAACCAACACCAACTTCAAGCATGTCTGGGTCGTTCCAGCCACCAGGCTGAGCACTTTTATAGAGTCTTACATTTGATTCGTAACAATATAAAAGAGATGGGTAGTTAGGCTTAATATCCATAGTTGTACGCCAGAGATTACCAGCCTTTGAACCCCATTTCCAAGGTTGATTGAGACCCCACTCACAAATTGAGTAGCAAATAGGCTTTTCATCTACGCCGTTTTTTTCTGCAAATTCTCTTGTAGCTCTTTTTAATTCCTGACCCATGTTAGCATATTGCCTTGCAGCAGAGTCCATACGAGAGCCGACAGGGTTGTTTAATTTAATTGTGTTTAAGCCTTTGTTTAATTTGATTTTAACTTGAAGTCTGCCATCAGGTGTAAAGCCCTTTGAAGATGGGAAGTAGCAATCATATTCATCGGTGTCGTTAACAGTACAAACCAAGAATTTTTTCTGTAAGCCACCTTTTTTGAAAACAATTGTTAAAATATATTCGTCTGTCTCAGGTACATCTATAGTATCAAAAAGTAAAGCACCATTATTTGCACAAAGAGCACCGACAACAAATCCACTGTCAAATTTTTCATCTTTAAATACTTTTGCACCACCCAAAAGTATGCCATGCTCTGCTTCGAGTGCTATAAAATCTTTACCGGATTTGTCACCAATATAAATTTTATCAACAGAAGGTGCGACAGAAGGGATAACTTCGTTGTGGCAGAAGTCATATTTAAAATATTCAACACCCCATTCTGCGAGAGTGTCAGCATCTTCCTTTTCGTGATAAAGACTTGCGGGTAAATCTTCGCAAGTAAGAGTACCGTTAGATGTGTAAAGACCTACTTTGAAGCCATCTTTATTAAGGTCTTCAACAAGAGGCTTTATGCCTTTTGGAAAACGTGTTAAATCACCTTGTAATTTACCGTCTGCAGTGCGAAGTGAGCTTTGCCAACAGTCATCAAGGTTAATATATTTATAACCAGCCTCCAAAAGACCAGTTTTTTTCATAGCGTCAGCAATTTCTTTAATCAAGCTTTCGTCAATTGTATGACGGAATGTGTTCCAGCTACTCCAACCCATAGGTGGTGTAAGGGCAACGCCATTGTTGTAAAGTTCTTTTTCAAGAGGTTGAACCTTTGTTGCGGAAATAATTTTGTTTACTGCACATTTAGGGCAGAAATCCTGCTTTAAGAATTTTTTGCTTACAGCATAGCCTAAAGCGGCACTACCTGCTAATAAAATTGATTTTTTAATACTCATACTTTTCACCTCACAAAATGCTTTATCAAAGCGCCAATACCAATTGCACCACCAACGGCAAGACCAGCACCGATAGCCTTGTTTGTGTTAATAAGTGTTCTGTCATTAAAATTTCTTTGTATAAAGCCTAAGCTTTCGCTTTTTAAACCTAAATCTTTAAAATGATAAATTCTTGTGTTTATTTTATCTGGTTCTGCTTCATCAACTGTAATCATTCTTATAGTTGCTCTGCAACCATCTGTATAAGCATGAAAACCAGATGTTTTGTTCTGACCTAAAATAATGTCATCAACAACTCCAGTAAAATCGTTGAGATGGTCATGTCCGAAGAAAGCAGCTTTTATATCGCCAACCTTTTTCCAACTAGCAAACTGACCTTTGTCAATGGCAGGGGAGCAAGGTCCTTCACCTAAGTAACCTTCTACGCCATCTTTTTTCACAAATCTTTTATCCTTTAATGGTCCGATATACCCTGGTACAGACCAGAAATATTCATGAGGCTTTGCTTCTCTCATAAGGTCGTATTCCTGAATAACTGGCATGTGCTGAAAAAGAATTGCAGGAATAGTTTTACCATTATGACTATCTTTTATTTCCTGAGCTTTCTTTTCATACCATTCAATCTGTTCCTCATGGACCCAATCGTAAACCGAAATTTCAGGGTCTTCAGCCAGATTGTTTGAGTCAATAAACCAGAGATTCAAAATATCCTCTTCACCTTTTGAATCTTTAACTAAAATATTACAGTTAAAGTCGCCAGGTGCTTCAACATCATTTTCACCTATGAATGCATCAATCATATCGTAGGCAGCAACAATTTCTTTTTCTCTTTTTGCATCGTGCTCATGGTTGCCAAGGCAATAACACATGGGTATATTCGCATCTAAAATAGGTTTTAAAATTCTCTCTAAAGCTTGCTTGTGAAGTAGAGTGTAATTCTCGCACTCCTGATATTCACTACAAGTGTCACCTAGAAGAACTACTAAATCAGGCTGAAATGCCTTAACACCCATTTCAAAAAGCTTGTGAGCATCTTTTTGTTTTAGTTCATCTTCTTTATTGTCGATTACAAGTCTTTCGTGAATGTCACCCAAGACCATAATTTTAAATTTGCCATCTTTAAATTTGAGCTGCTTATTCATAAATATTGTTCCTTTTAGATAAGCCTTCCCAGTGGTTTAATGGGAAGGCTTATAAATAATTTATTTTTTGCTGATTTCAGCAATTTCGCTTAAAATATCTGCACCGAGATCAACTTCTTCAAACTCAACTTCGCCAAAGGTTAATTCTTCAACCTTAGCTTTTTCTGCTGGAGCAGCTTTTTTGGTAGTCGATTTTTTTGCAGTTGTTTTCTTTGTTGTAGATTTAGTTGCTGTATCTTTTTTTGCTTTTGTAGATTTAGTTGCTTTTTCTGCTGTTTCTTTAGTTGCTTTCTTTGTTGTTTCTTTAGTTGTTTTCTTTGCAGCAGGTTCTTTTGCAACCTTTTCTTTTACGGTTCTTTTTGTACCAACAGTTTTTGTTGCTTGCTTCAAAATTTCTTCTTTAGATGTAGGTGTTAATTCTTCATCATCAATGAAAGATACTTCAGGGATATCAGTTGAAATTTCGTAAGCTGCTGGTTCTGAAAACTCAATTTCTGGTTCAGCCGGTGTTTCAAAAGATGCGGCGTCAGAAAAATCAAGGTCAGGAATTTCAATATCTGCAATTTCATAAACAGGTTCTGCAAAATCAGTAGCAGAAGCAGTGTCAATTGTTTCAAATTCAGGTTCTGCAAAATCAACAGCAGATGCGGTATCGATTGTTTCAAATTCAGGTTCAGCAAAATCAACAGCAGAAGCAGTGTCGATTGTTTCAAATTCAGGTTCAGCAAAATCAACAGCAGATGCAGTATCAATTGTTTCGAATTCAGGTTCTGCAAAAGAGATTCCTTCAGTTGCAACAACATTCTCTTCAAGTTCATTTGCAATGAGAACGTTTGCAATGTCTTCAACAGCAGGAATTTCAATATCTGGTTTTACCGGTTCTGGAACTTCAATTTTTTCAAACTGTGGAGCTTCAAACTCAACAGGGGCAGTTTCTTCAACAGTAAGAACTTCTGCAGATGGTTCTGAAGCGTGAGCTGTAATATCAGGCATTTTGTCATCAGTAAGGCCTGGCAAAGTAACAGCATCTGTAGGAATAATTTTTTCCTCTTCAACAGGAGCAATATTTTCAGTTTTTTTGCTGAGTTTAGATGCTTTCTTTTCTGATTTTTCAGCATTCTTAGCTGTTTTAGCTTCTTTTTTAGCAAGTTTCTTTTCAGCTTTTGCTTGTTTTTTAGCTTTCTTTGAGTTCTTTTCTTTTTCTTGTTGTTCTGCTAACTGTGCTGCAAGAATTTCTTCTTCAGTGAGAGTTGCATTGTAAGCAACAGCAAGAGTGTTAAATGCTTTAATTCTTTCAACTGAACCGATAACTGGTAAGAAGAAAAGAATAGTTCTTAAAAGAAGAACATAAGAACCACCATGCTTTAATGCGATTCCGTATTTTGGTGCGATTCTGTACATTCTTTCTGCTTGGGTGTAGTTCCAAATAAATGAATAAATGCCAAGACTGAATATATCGAGAATGAAAACGAGTATGTAGTTAGCACTTTCGTTATCGTCGTCCTTGCACATTTTATTAAGGTCTTCTGTCCAGTCTGACCAGAAGAAAAGACCGTAAATACCAAGAGTTACGATTTGTAAAAGAACATATTTTGCTATTTTTCTTTGCTTAATCATAGGTTGAACCCCCATAAGTTGTATTGGATATTATATACCACATAAAATAATACTATAATACATAAAAAAAGTCAATAGTTATAATGCTTTTTGACATTACAACTATTGACATAAAATCAAATTAAATTTTATTTAGAAAAGAGTGAAAGTTCTTCTTTTTCTTGTGCTTCTTTGTGTTCTTTAAGACGTTTTTGAATTTTGTCAACAGGGTTAAGAAGAACACTTACTGAACGGTCGTGGTTCAATGTGTCAATAATGAGTGAGCAATATTTACTCATATCAACCTCAAAGTACCATTTGCGTTCTAATAATTCAGGCATTCTGTAAACTAAGTTTGTTGTGAAGACACCATCGATAAGCCCTTTTTCATAAGCTTCGTCGAAGTTTTCAAGACCATTACAGAAAAGACCAAAGCAAGTAGAAACGAAAATTCTGTTTGCTTTTAATTCTTTTAATTTTGTAGCAACTTCAATCATTGAGTCACCAGAAGAAATCATATCGTCAATAATGAGGCAATCCTTGCCTTCAACATTATCACCTAAAAATTCGTGTGCTAAAATTGGGTTCCTGCCATCAACAATTCTTGAGTAGTCGCGACGTTTATAGAACATACCAAGGTCAACACCCAAAACTGTTGAGTAGTAAATACATCTGCCCATACCACCTTCGTCAGGTGAGATAACCATAAGGTTTTCAGGGTCAATTTTAATATCTTTAAAGTTCTTTGTTAATGCTTTAATCATCTGATATGTAGGAGCAACATCTTCAAAGCCTTTAAGAGGAATAGCATTCTGAACTCTTGGGTCGTGTGCATCAAAAGTAATGATGTTTTCAACATTCATATTAAGGCAGAGCTCCTGCAAAGCGAGTGCGCAGTCAAGTGACTCACGACTTGAACGCTTGTGTTGTCTGCCCTCATAAAGCATTGGCATTATAACATTAACTCTTCTTGCTTTACCTTCAACAGCTGCAATAGCTCTTTTAAGATTTGCAAAATGGTCGTCTGGTGAGTATGGAACCTCCTGACCATACATTTTGTATTTGATACCGTGGTTGAAGCAATCTACGATAATGTAAATATCGTAACCTCTGACTGTTTCCTGGATAACACATTTACCTTCGCCTGAACCGAAACGGTTAAAAGCAGTTTTAATAATGTAACTTTCTCTCTGGTAGCCATAGAAAGCTATAGTGCTTTTGTGTTCACTATCTCTTTCTTCACGCCATTTAGAGATGTAACCGTCAATTTTTTGTGCGAGTTCTTCGCAACCAGGGAGAGCGATAATCCCTAAAGGACCTACAGGAATTGTATTAAGTACACCAAATGCTTCTGACACGACAATAACCTCCAAAGTTTTTTCACTTCAGTGAAAACATTTTCTTTTCCATAGTGATAATCACTATATATTATTCTACCTATAAATTGAAATCTTTTCAAGTATGTTTTAAAAAATTGTTAATTAGAATTTATCCAACAATATACGACGTATTTTGTAAAAAGTGACAAAAATCACCAAAAAGAAAAAGACCATTACAAAAATGGTCTTATATAGAGAAATCTTCTTTTTTATAATCTGATAATAATCTTACTACTTTTGGTTCTCTTTTGAGTGGGTCATATTTGAATTTTTTACACTTTGAGAAAGACTGCATAACAGCACCTTGCTTTTTGCAAAGCACAGTTTCTTTATTGGCAGTAGTAGTGCCGTGTTCACAATATGCACATTGTGGGTCAATATCTTTTCTGAAAATACTCTTCATTAAAAACACACCTTTAAAAGTTACACTTAACTCATTTTAACATATTTTTTTACGGTTATCAACCTGTAAAACGAAAATTAAGCACATAACAAGAAGAAATATTGATGAGGCAACTGTATAAGAAAGATTAAGTGGCTGATTATTCACATGAAAAACTACGCTGGTATTTACAGCTTCGGGAAAAAGCTTTATAAGGTTAAATGTAAAAAATGCTGAGAGAGAAGCATTTAAGATTCTGGATACAAAAAAGTTTTTCATTTTTACCTTGCAGGCTTTTAAATATGGCGAAACCTGACAAATAACAGAAAAGCTACCAAATCCCAGTATTGCAGATATTAAAGGAAGAGATATCACCTGAGAGCAAACCTTGCAACCATTCGAAACCTCCATAATGGCATTAAGAAAAAGTGCTGTTTTTTCTGCAAGGTTA
This sequence comes from uncultured Clostridia bacterium, assembly GCA_937916395.1. Taxonomy (GTDB): domain Bacteria; phylum Bacillota; class Clostridia; order Oscillospirales; family Acutalibacteraceae; genus DTU089. The sequence continues at coordinate 16,368 of CALFTN010000048.1, forward strand.
AATGCAAATATAATTTCTGAGAGACATGAAAAAGTGAGAACCCATGCTGAAATATTTATGATTGCGTTTGCACCGGATGCAACAGAGTTTATAAAAATATTTTCAGATTTTTCGGAAGTAATGATTTTGTTTACATCAAGCTCTTTTTTATCACTTAAAAATCTACAAAAAAAACCTATAGTGAGTGAAGTGAGAATAGTTGATATGTAAAGAATTACACCTGAAAGTGTGTTCCCTAGCATATTTGTTCCCACAGCAGTAAGTGCAAAGGCAGGACCAGAATTAACGGTAAATAACATAAGTCTTTCGGCTTCGTTTTGAGTGAGGCGGTTTGCCTTGTATAAATCGGCTGTTATTTTAGCACCTATGGGGTAGCCACCTGTAAGCCCCATAAGAATGGGTATAAAGCCATTTTTATTAATTTTAAAAAACCTTGTTGTTATTGGACCCATAATTCCGGAAAGATTATAAAAAGCTTTTGATGAAGCAATAAAGCTTGCTAAAACCAGAAAAGGAAAAAGAGATGGAATTATTATTGTAAGCAAAAGTGAAATTCCATTTTTTACACCTTTTGTCGCAGTTTCGGGGTGAATTATAATAATTGCAAGGATACCTATAGCACACAGAATTTTCGGCAAATCTGTAACAAGCGTTTTAAAATACTTTTTCATTTTATCACCACGCCTTAATATATTTTATGTGTGTTCAGCATAAAAATATAACAAAAACTTTTTGGGGTGTAGTTATGAAATTCAAAAGTCTAAAAGAAGAAGGATTAAATGGTAATATTGAGCTTTATGGTAACAAGCAAGTAATTATTGAGGGTGCTAAAGGCGTTATAGATTATTCAGAAGACATTTTGAAAATTGATTTGGGCAACATTTGTTTGAAAATTTCAGGACGCAATCTTGTGATTGAATCGTTCATATATGAACAAATTGATATAAAAGGTGAAATCGTATCATTGGAATTTATGAATTGATGGTGATTGTGTGATAATAAAGCTTTTAAGACTTATTTTGGGATATGTTGAATTTCAGGCAAGTGGCGGTTTTCCTGAAAGATTTTTAAACTTATGTAATATCAATGGAATTACACTCTGGGATGTTCGGAACGATGGTGTAAAGGTGAAAGCCTGTACACCTGTAAAAGCATACAGAAATATAAGAAAATCTGCACACAAGTCAGGTATGAAAGTGAGAATTGTGCGAAAAAGAGGGTTACCTTTTTTTGTTAAATACAATAAAGCACGAGTTGGTATACTTGTGGGTGCAATTGTTTCGGTAGCATTTTTAGCCTTTTCATCCTGTGTTTTGTGGGATGTAGAAGTTGCAGGTAATACTAAAATTAAGAGTGAGCAGCTTTTAGATTCACTCTATGAATATAATGTCAGAGTTGGTTCTGTGAAATCAAAGATAGACACAAAATCGGTAGAAGCAGAGCTTTTGAAAGAATATCCTCAGCTTTCTTGGGCTTCAGTAAATATTTTTGGTATGAAGGCAGTGCTTGAGGTTAAAGAAAACAAAGATATGCCAGAAATAATAGATGACAATATTCCGATGAATATAGTAGCAAAAAAGGATGGACGAATTGTTTCAGTAAATGGCTATGACGGCACAAATGTTGTTAAAGAGAACGATTTTGTATTAACAGGTGATTTGCTCATTTCTGGTATAAAAACCAACCAGGATGGTAGCGAAAGATTAGTGAGGGCGAATGGCAAGGTATTTGCAGAAACAACTACGAATATAAGTGAAAAAGTGTGTAGAATTCAAGAAGTGCAAGTGTTAAATGAAGCTGACATCAGATATAAAATCTATCTTTTAGGAGTCCAAATACCAATTGGACTAAAAAGTAAAGGTGAAATGATTTACAGCGATAAAAAGCTTTTGAAGGGCGATTCTACAATGCTTCCGTTAGGTGTTATGTGGGAAGTATCTTATGTTTTAAGCCACGAAAGCATAGAGCTTACAGAAGGTCAGGCAGAAATGCTTTCACTCTTAGAGATAGTAAGAAAAAAACGTAATGAGTTTTCAGGTGAATATGAAATTTTAAAAACTAAATATGAGAAAAAAGTGACAGAAAAGGGTATAGTAATAGAGAATAAAGTAGTAGCAAAAGAAAATATAGCATTGGAAAGAGAAATATTTATAGAATAATTTTCACAAAATTTTTTAAAAATTTTAGTAGACATTTACAAAAAATGTGATATAATCTTACTGTGTGTTATTATGGTATAATTAATGTTGGAGTTAAAAATGTTTGAACAAATTATAAATGTTGACAGAATGGAACAGGCAGTAAGCCTTTTCGGTAGTTTTGATGAAAACATCAAGCTTCTTGAAAAGACCTTTAATGTTAAAATTCATAGTCGTGGGTCAGATATTAAGGTTACTGGTGAAGCAGAAGATGTTGCAAAAGGAATAAAGGCTATAAATGGTCTTTTAATGCTCATTAACCGCGGTGAAGTTTTAAATGAACAGAATGTACGTTATGTAATTTCACTTGTCGGTGATGGCAATGAGGACAAGTTATCTACAATGTCTAATGATTGCATCTGTATAACTAGTAAAGGTAAGCCCATAAAGCCTAAAACATTAGGTCAGAAAAAATATGTTGAATCCATTAAAGAGAATACTATTGTGCTGGGTGTTGGTCCTGCTGGTACAGGTAAAACCTATTTAGCTGTTGCTATGGCAGTCAATGCTTTCAGAGCAAAAGAGGTAAACAGAATAATATTAACAAGACCAGCAGTTGAAGCAGGTGAAAAGTTAGGATTTTTACCAGGTGATTTGCAAAGCAAGGTTGACCCTTATTTAAGACCACTTTACGATGCACTTTTTGATATGTTGGGTGCTGAAAATTTTCAAAAATACCAGGAACGTGGTAATATAGAGGTTGCGCCACTTGCTTATATGCGTGGCAGAACTTTAGATGATAGCTTTATAATTTTAGATGAAGCTCAGAATACAACCCCTGAACAGATGAAAATGTTTTTAACAAGAATGGGCTTCAATTCTAAGGTTGTAGTAACTGGTGACGTAACACAGATAGATTTGCCTGATGGCAAACGCTCTGGATTGGTTGAAGTTACAAAAGTTTTAAAAAATATTGAGCAGATTGATATTGTGCGTTTTTCTGAAAAAGATGTTGTGAGACACAAGCTTGTTCAGGATATTATAAAGGCTTACGAAAAATATGAGGAGGCAAAGAAGCGAAATGTCAAAGGTAATAATAACAAATGAACAAAAAGAAGTTAAAATTCCAACTGGTGTAAAAATGCTCGTAAGAAGATGCTGTAATGCGGTTCTTCTTTATGAAGGCTTTAAAGAAGCTGCTGAAGTAAGCGTAACTTTCGTTGATGACGAAAGAATACATAGTCTTAATAAAGAATACCGTGAAGTAGATAGTAGCACGGATGTGTTGTCATTCCCACTTGGTGAAAATGGTGTTTACGATAAAAACTTAGAAACTGGTGCATTGCTTTTAGGTGATATTGTAATTTCAATTCCTACTGCAGTTCGTCAGGCAGAAACTTATGGTCATTCACTTCAAAGAGAAATAGGATTTTTAACAGTTCATTCTATGCTTCATTTGCTTGGTTATGACCACGTAAATGGTGGTATGGAAGAAGTTCGTATGCGTGAAAAGGAAGAAAGAGTTTTAACAGAACTTGGCTTGAAACGCAATAATTCTTATTATATGGACGAGAATGAGGAATAATTTTTTATGAACGATGTAAAAGGTCTTGCAAAGAGCTTTCTTTATGCTCTCAAGGGTATAAAATGGGCTCTTTGTAATGAACGTAATTTCAGAATACATATAACATGTATGTGCTATATGTTTTACTTTTTGTTAAGATACGATTTTTTTGTTGTATCAAAAACAGAAATATGTATTTTGCTTCTGTCTTGTGCTTTGGTTCTCGGTGGAGAGCTTGTTAACACAGGTATTGAAAAAGCAGATGATACAGTTTCGAAAGAGCGAAAGAAAACAATTGCTATTTCAAAGGATGCAGCAGCAGGTGCAGTTCTTGTGTTTGCAGTGTTTTCTGTTATTATTGGTGTTGTTATAATGTTTCAGAGAGAAGCATTTGAATTGTTATTTAACCACTATGTTACAGAGCCGATTTATTTATTGTTTCTGGCTTTGAGCTTAGTTGTGGCATTGTTGTTTATTTTTAAATTCAGAAGTTTTTTAAATCTTATAAAAGGAAAGAAAAAATAATGGGTAACAGAAAAACTGCTTTTATAGCTATTGTTGGTAGACCAAACGTTGGTAAATCTTCAATATTAAACAGATTGTTGGGTCAGAAAATCGCAATAGTTTCATCAAGACCACAAACAACACGAACGAAAATTATGGGTGTGCTTACTGAAAATGATATTCAACTGGTTTTCACCGATACCCCAGGCTTTCACAAGCCTAAAACAAAGCTTGGTGAAAAGATGATTAAATCTGTTGATGATGCTATTTCTGGTGTTGACTCATGTCTTTTTGTTACTGAAAGTAAGGGCGAAATAAGGCCAACTGAAATAGAGCTCTTAGAAAGACTAAAAAAAGAAAAAATACCAGTAATTCTTGCAATAAATAAAATAGATATGCTTTCTAAAAAAGAAGAGCTTATGGAAAGAATTTTAGAGCTTTCAAAGCTTTGTGATTTTACTGCAGTGGTACCTGTATCAGCTCAAGACGGCTCAGGAATGGATGAGTTAAAGGAAGAGCTTAATAAGCTATCGGTAGAGTCTGAATTCTTTTTCCCTGAAGATACTTTAACAGACCAGCCAGAACGTGTTTTAGCATCAGAAATGATTAGAGAAAAATTGCTTTACAGATTAAATGAAGAAATTCCACATGGTATAGCAGTTTCTATTGAAAAAATGAAAGAACGTGAAGATAGCGATATTTTAGATATTGAAGCAATTATTTATTGTGAAAGAGATAGTCATAAGGGTATTATCATTGGTAAAGGTGGCTCAATGTTAAAGGCTGTTTCTACCAGTGCAAGAAAAGATTTAGAAGAATTTTTTGATTGCAGAGTTAATCTTCAATGCTGGGTAAAGGTTAAAGAGGGCTGGAGAAATCGTGAAGGCTTGATTCACAACTTCGGACTCGACCAGTAAAAATTTACAATTTTTTAAGAGTTTATTGGCACATAAAACTATTTCCTTTGAATAAACTATTATCACAACAGTTTTGAAGGGATATGTTTTTATGAAAAGCAAAATGCTTTGGGATAAATTTACAAAAGAAGGCAAAGTAGCAGATTATTTAGCTTACCGAAAATATATTAACGGTATGGAAGCAGAAGTGTCAGTAATCGATGACTGTATGGAGTTGAAAAAAATTGACAAAAATCAGTGCTTCGGGGTTAGTGATAAGGGAACAGAGCATAGGTGAATATGACAGACTTATAACTGTTCTCACAACAAAATACGGCTTGATTAAAGCGTTTTGCAGAGGTGCAAAAAAAGCAAAAAGCAAAAAGCTTTCTGCTACGGCACTTCTTACATATTCCGAATTTACTTTTAACAAAACAAAGGATGCTTTTACTGTTGATGAAGCAGAGGTAAAAGAAGTCTTTTTTGAGCTTCGTAACGATGTTGCTAAAATGGCATTAGCTCAATATTTATGTGAATTAGCTTATGAATTTTGCGAAGAAGATTATGAGTCGGAGGAAATTCTCCGACTTTTTCTCAATTCGCTCTATTTGTTGAAAAGTGACAAAAAAACACCATCTTTTATAAAGGCTGTTACTGAATTCAGATTAATGTCACTCTCTGGCTATATGCCACAATTGGTGGGTTGTGAAACTTGTGGCGAATATGAAACAGCAGTGATGAGTTTTGACAAGGAAAGTGGTAAAATTTATTGCGAAAAGTGTGCAACAGCTTATTCTTTTAAAGTTTCGTCATCCGTTATAAAGGCTATGCGATTTGTTGCGCTTTCAGATTTTGAGAAGATTTTTTCTTTTTCTCTTTCGGAAGAAAATCTTAAGGTTTTTGAAAGCTTAACAGAAGATTATCTTCTTAACAAAACACAAAGAAAATTTAAAACACTTGATTTTTATAATACTATAAAGGATTAAACAATGAACGAAATGAACAGACATTTGAAGGCTATAGAGCTTGATAAGGTGCTTAATATGGTAGCTGAAAGAGCGTGTAATGAAGACGCTAAAGAGGCTGTTTTGAATTTGAGACCAGAAAGCAATTTACAGTTAGTAGCCGATTTATTAAAAAAGACTGAGGATGCTTACATATTGTTGGCAAAATTCGGCGGTCCGTCTTTTGGTGGGCTAAGAAATGTAAACAACGCTCTTGCACGCGCAAAAGCAGGAGCAATGCTCACTATGAAAGAGTTGCTTGATATTGGTAGTACAGTAAGAGCAGTAAGGACACTTCGTGACTGGCGTGACGGTAGTGGACAAGACCCTCTTGGTATTGACATTTACTTCTCTTCACTTATGCCAAATAAATTTTTAGAAGAAAAGATTTTTTCTGCAATTTTAAGTGAAGACGAAATGAGCGATAATGCTTCGCCTGAGCTTGCTTCAATCAGAAGAAAAATTAAAAATCAGGAGAATTCTGTAAGAGAAAAGCTTGAGAAGATTATCCGTTCACAGAATTTAAAAAATGTGTTGCAGGATGCAATTATTACTCAACGAAACGGAAGATATGTAGTACCAGTTAAAAGTGAACACAGAGCATCTGTTTCTGGTCTTGTTCACGATACGTCGTCAACAGGGGCTACGGTTTTTGTTGAGCCGGCTGGCGTAGTTGAAGCTAATAATGAAATTCGCGTTTTGAAGGGTAAAGAAACTGGGGAAATAGAAAGAATTCTTTATGAGCTTTCTTCACTTGCAGGTAGCTTTTTTGATGAAATTAAGGGTAGCTACGAATGTGCTATTGAAATAAACGTTATTTTCAGCAAAGCACAGCTTGCTTACAAAATGAATGCTACAATGCCAAAGCTTAATGCAAAAGGTGTTATAAATTTAAACAAGGCAAGGCATCCTTTGATTGACCCTAAAAAAGTAGTTGCAACAGATATTAGACTTGGTAAAGAATTTGACACACTCGTTATTACCGGCCCTAATACTGGTGGTAAAACTGTTGCTATAAAGACGTTGGGGCTTCTTTCGGCAATGGCTATGTGTGGACTTATGCTCCCTTGTGGCGATGAAAGCGAAGTCTCAGTTTTCAACGAAATTTTAGCTGATATTGGTGATGAACAGAGTATTGAGCAATCACTCTCAACCTTTTCTTCACACATGGTGAATATAGTAAACATATTAAAAACTGCAAATGAAAATTCGCTTGTTTTAATAGATGAGTTAGGTGCTGGTACTGACCCTGTTGAAGGTGCGGCACTTGCTATGGCTATTTTAGAAGAGCTTCATTTACAAGGTGCAAAAATAGCCGCAACAACTCACTATGCGGAATTAAAGGCATACGCCTTGGAAACTGAAAGGGTTGAAAATGGCTCTTGTGAATTCGATGTTAATTCATTAAGACCAACTTATCGTCTTTTAATTGGTATTCCAGGTCGTTCAAACGCTTTTGCAATTTCTGAAAGACTTGGTATTGCAACTAATATTATAGAGAGAGCAAAAGACCTTGTTTCTTCTGAAAGCGTTCGTTTTGAGAATGTTGTTGATAAGTTAGAAGAAAGCAGACTCGAAATGGAGGCAGAAAAGAAAGAGGCTGAAAGGGTTAAAAAAGAAGCTGATGCTGAAAGAGAAAAGGCGAAAGCAATTCTTAACGAGGCACAAGCTCGCAGAGATAAAGAAATTGAAAATGCAAAAGGCGAGTCTTTAAGAATTGTTGAACAGGCAAGAAGAGAAGCAAATGCACTTTTAGCTGAGATTGAAAAACTCAAAAAAGAAACAAAATCAACAAAGGATGCGGCAGAGCTTCTTAGAAAAGCACGTTCTACAGTCAATAGTCACCTTAATGCGATTGATGATGCGGTAAACCCTGTACTTTCAGATATTGACGATGATGAAAACTATGTGTTACCAAGAGAACTCGAAATAGGTGATAACGTTTACTGTAAAACTATTGGTAAAAATGCAGTTGTTACCGCTCTTAAAGATAAAAAGGGTAACGTAGAAGTTGCTGCCGGTATGCTTAAAATGAGAGTTAAAGAAGATAGCTTAAAGCTCATCCCCAAAAAGCAGGAAAAGCCAAAGAGCAGTAGTCGTCGTAACTCAGTTGAAAGCAGGGCAAGTAAAGATATTAACAACCGTTGCGATTTAAGAGGACTTATGGTTGATGAGGCTCTTTTAGTTCTTGACCGCTTTATAGATGACCTTATAATGTCAGGACTTAACGAGTGTACTATAATTCACGGTAAGGGTACCGGTGCTTTAAGAAGTGCTGTAACTAAATTCCTGAAAGAAGATAGTAGAATTCGCTTCTCACGTCTTGGTACTTTTGGTGAAGGCGAAAATGGCGTAACCATTGCAGAGCTTAAATAATAAAAACCAGTTATTGCACGAAATGCAATAACTGATTTTTTTACTATTTTTTCTTTTTAAAATATAAATAAACAGAAGCAATACAAATCGAATAGTCAATAATACCAGCGGCAAGAATAAAATTTCCTAATAAGTTACAAAATTCAAACCCGATAATCTACAACGCTAATTTTAACGAGAATTCAATAATGTGTCAATAGAAATTAAACTGTTTTTATTGACAGTAAAATTTGCTTTGTATATAATAAATTTATAAGGTTTAATAGTTTATTGTTTCAGATAAATCGTCTGAATGATAATAAATTTTTATTTTGGGGTGTTTTAAAATGTACAAAATCAGCAATTTTACAAACAATGATGATGTTACCATTATCGCAGAAAAAGGGCCTTTTCAGGTTATTCAGTACAAAAGAGATTTAAGTGTTTCTCCATCTACGGCAATGACTGCGTATTTTTGCGATGAAATGAACATCAGAAAAAGACAGGTTATATGTGACCTTTCAAAATCAAATGGTATTACTTGTCAGGCTGGTGCTATGCAATGGACTGTTGGTAATGTTAATGCAACAACAGGCGTTAAGAGTGCAGGAGACTTTATAGGTAAGCTTGTTAAAGGTAAGGTTACAGGCGAAAGTGCTATTAAACCTGAATATGTAGGTGATGGTACTTTAGTTTTAGAGCCTACATACAGACATATTGTTTTGCTTGATACAACAGAATGGAATGGAAAAGTTGTTCTTGATGATGGCTTGTTTTTAGCTTGTGATGCTTCTATTAAACAAAAATTAGTTGCACGTGCTAATGTTTCTTCAGCAGTTCTTGGTGGTGAAGGTTTATTTAACTTAGCACTTCAGGGTAATGGCATTGCAGTTCTTGAATGTCGTTGCCCACAAGAAGAGCTTGTTGAAATAACATTAGAAAATGATGTTCTTAAAGTTGATGGAAGTTTTGCAATAGCGTGGAGCGATTCATTAGATTTTACAGTTGAACGCTCAGGTAAGACACTTGTAGGTTCTGCGGCATCCGGTGAAGGCTTTGTTAATGTTTACCGTGGTACTGGTAAGGTGCTTCTTGCTCCTGTGGATAGTACAATCGGCGGTTTCCCAGTGTCAAGCACAGCACCATCTGCTCCAGCTTCTGCAGGTTCAAAAACTGCAGGTGCTTTAGGTTCACTTTTAGGTGGCATTGCAGACGCACTTGATTGATAAAGTAATCACCCACAAAGTTTGAACTGCTTTGTGGGTGAATTTTTTATAATCTTTCTTCATCTTTCTTTCGTTGTTTATTTGAATTTATAAAGAACGGAATACCAAAACCGAGACCGCCACCGACTAAAAGACCGCCTAAAAGGAACAACCACCACAAAGGGTTTTTCTTTTCTTTTTCTTCTTGCTTTTCGGCTTTTATAACCTTCTTTTCAATTTTGGTTTCAACGTCTTTTTTTAGTTCAAACTTTTCACCGAAAGAATCTTCATAAGTAATAACAATTGTGCCTGTGGTTTTACCAATCATCTCAGAGTAAACTCTTAAATTAGCACTTGCAGTTGCACTTTCCTGTGGAGCGATTTCACCTACAAAGCTACTGCCACCTGAGTCAAGACCGTCAATTTTAAAATCGACTTTGCAGTTGTAAAGTGGCGCTTTACCTGTATTCATAAGATTTATGTTTACTGTAACAGTATCTTCCTGAACAACCTTTATAGGTAGCTTTGCACCGTCAAACTCTAAAAATGCAGGTTGTCTTACTTCAATTCTTAAGGTGTCATCTGCATTGTAGCCAGAGCCATTCTGGTCTTCGTACTCACAACTGAAGCTTAATTTATGCTCACCAATAGTTGCAGTGTGTACTGCTTTTAATTCGACTGACCAAGTATAATATTTATTAGCACCAATTGAATCAACATACTTTGTACCCATTCCCGTTGGTCTTATTTCGTCAGAGTCCTCAGAAACAGAAAGCTTAATGTTACTTACTTGCTTTTTAGAATGCATATTCTTTAAGGTTACAGTAAGTATTTTTGTTTCTTCTGGACTAATAAAACCATCTTCTATTTCATAGCTTACTACCATAAGACGAGGTTGGGAGTTATCTTCTGTGACTTCTACCTCTTCTTTTTCAACTTCTGAGTCAGCCTTTTTAGTGGTTGGCTCGGTTCTTGTTGTAGGTTCAGCTTTTTGAGTAGTGGGTTCTGTGATTGCTTCTGTTGGTTTTTCAGTAGGTACTGTAATATTACTCTGTGTTACTGCCTCGGTTATTACCAAAGAATCTTCTGCAGCAACACAAGGGAGCACAAGAAGTGAAAGACATATTAAAAATATTAAAATTCGTTTCATATTACAACTCCCTTATGTTTTCTACAATGCTGTTTTTGGTTTCTTTTCGTATTTTTGAATATACACTCAACGAACAGATTCCGAATAGAATGATAGTTAATAAAAGTGTAATCCAGGGATTAAATTTAAACATATCAATAAATTCTTTTGTGGGTTCAAGAATTTTTAAAATAGCGTATGAAATACAGAATAAAGAAAATCCGATTCCAACACCCCACTTAAACATTGAAACAATCTGTAAAATATAAGATTTTGAAATTTCACTTTCATTAGCACCGACTGCACGAAGAGTACCGATTTTCTTTTTATCTTCCTTAATGGTTGCCATAACTGTGTTATTTATAATACTACCGCAAACAGTATAAAGTAAAATAACAATTGAAAATATTACCGAAACATAATTTTTCCAGGTGTCTTTTTGTAACTGTTTATATGCATAATTTGAAATGTAGTCGCTTTTGTCAACACAAGTTATAACAGAGTCAAGAAGATTGCAAATTTCTTTATCTGTCTCTTCGGTACATTCATCTTTTAAAGTGAGTCTAAATTCCTTGTATTTGGCTTCTGGGAGAAATTTTTGCATTCCTTGATGGGTTGTAAGAACTATGAATTCATAGGATATACCAGCATCTTCTACAAAGTTCAGGTCTAAAACTCCGCCAACTTCAACTTCGGCACGATTTTGTGTAACTATATTTTCTTTTTCTAAATACGGTTTATTATTAGTAGAGTCATAATCGTAAACAGGGGACTCGTTAGTATAAATAACCCCTATATCCAGAGTTTCTCCAGCAGTAAAATCGCAATTCTCTGTTGCAATAAGTACATCAGGATTGTTTTTTATTAAGTTTTCTATATACTCTGAATTCCTTGAACCCCGGATATAGTTACCATATTGGGTATCTTTTTCTAATATAATACGCAATTTTTCGGGTGCGACAACAAGTACTTGTTCTCCTGAATTTAATTTCTCTATGTTGATTTTACCTGAAATCAATCCTTTTGAAAGATTTTCAATTTCTTCTTCATCAATTGAAGTTAGAGTAACCTCAAAAATATCGTTATCATATCCCAGGACATTTTTTATATCAGTAATTATATTGTTTTTTTCTTCGCCTGAATATCTAAAGAAACCGAAATACTCTAAATAATTCTCTTTGTTTACATCTTCAGGATTTAAAATGTTATCAAACCCTAATAATTCTGAGATGAGAATTTTACGATAACTAGAGATGGTGGAAGCATCGCATGCAATAATAGCAGTTACTTCTTTTGTTGCGTAGACAGATTTTATGCTTTCGTGATTCAATAATGTCTGTAAGTGGTTTTCTGAAAAACCATTGTTTGTTTCAGGACAATTTATAGCATCATAACTGTATTGACCTAAATAAGTTTCATAATCATTTCTTAATGAATCGATGTTATCATACTGAAATGTCATATACGATATTGCATAATTGGATAGAAAAATTGTTATAGTAAGAAATATGCCGACTACAACTTGCTTTCTTTTTGAAACAATTATGTTTCTTTTTGCAATAAGATTTGAGACATTAAAGTTATTTTGTAGTTTGATTTTTTTGTTTCTGAACTTTCTTGTTGTTTCAATATTTCTAATTGACTGCATAGGGGTAATTCTCATTGCAGAGAAAAGCGGTATAAGTGAAGCAAAAAAAACAAAAAGAACACCAAAAGCACCACAAATCAAAAGAACCCATAAATTTGGTGAAAAGAAATAATCAGTGAAAGCAGTAACTATTATAAATTTAACTGCAAAGAAAGAAATCAAAAGGCTAATAGGGGTACAGATTGTAGATAAAATCAAGGTTTCTCTCATATAAAGTGAGAATATCTGTTTTTTAGTTGCGCCAACAGCCCTATAAAAACCAATTTGCTTTTTTCGTTCTTTCAGGTTGCTTGTGAAAGTGTTTATAATACCTAAAGATGATGCAAGCAAAAGAATACCTATAACAACAATTATCGTTATAATATTGGTAAATCCGTCTATAGATGTAGCCAAATGTCCTAGTGGTTTATATGCCCAGATTGTAGGTTCAGGCTCCATTCCCTTGCTCATTCGTATCTCCCAGTCAGATACACCCTTCATATTTCCGTAATTCACAACAGAATAAACAATTGTATTTGCTTTACCACCTAGCTCGACAGTTTCACAATCACTTACAAATGCAGCTGGCAACAAATTTTTTTCATTAAGCTGAGCAATATTACTACGCTTATCTCTTAAAATACCGGTAAGGGTATATGTTTTTTCTTTTGTGTCTGGAAAAAGTTCAGCACCATTCTGAACATGATACTTAAAGGTTATTTTGTCACCAACCTTTGCAGATAAGCCTAACTGCAAAAGAGTTGTCTGTTCAATAGCAATTTCACCTTTTTTCTCAGGGTAATTACCATCAAGAAAAATAGGGTTAACGAGTTTTTTTGCTGTTTCATCTAGTTTTGCAACAAGCGTTCCGTTGATTTTATCTTTTTCATCTGTGAATATAAAGCCAAGAGTACTACCTGTTCCGTATTCATCAAGATATTTATTTGCTTTTAATTCTTCAAAAATAGATTCGTTGTACCCTGAATCAAACCAGTTATAAAAACCATAATCAGCTTCGGTTTGTTTTACGGTTGTGTCATATATACTATACGCAAAGTAAATGATACCAGAAGAAAATATCATTGAAAGAATAATTCCCACTATCATTAGTGTGTAATGCTTCTTACGGTTTTTTAAGTTTCCTAACGCAAGGGAATTATATGTTAACTTTTTCTTTTTCATAATTTCACCATCTTCCCATAAAGAATAAAGTATAAATTTTGCGAAGCTCATTAGGCATTTTTCTACGACATATTTTTATGCCCTGAAATTATAATTTAGCGATATACAAGCAAGCTTGTGCGATATATTTTAAGAATAAAATGCGATATATCTCGCTATGCTCAATGCGATATGATATAAATCCTTTAATTCGTGTGCCGCCAGGCACATATCGCACCGAAGGTATATCGCATCGTCAGATATATCGCAAATCCGTCAGGATTTATATCGCTGTGGCTTCGCCACCTTACAACTCCCTTATATTTTCTACAATACTGTGCTTCATTTCTTTTTTTACTTTAAGGTAAACATTAAGAACACAGAAAACAATTAGCAAAACTATTCCTATAAGTGTCTGCCAGAACGTTATAATGTAATCATCCTGTGTCTGACCATAACTTAAAATAATAAGAGTATAAATACCGAAGAATAAGCCGAAAGCACCAGCGCCGGTAAGCGTACCAATGCCTAAAACTGAAAATACCTGACGGATGTATGAAGAAGAAATTTCTTTAGTAGAAGCACCCACAGCACGTAGTGTGCCAATTTCTTTTTTACTTTCTCTTATTCTTGCAGTAAGAGCATTGTTAATCATACTGCCACATAATGTAAAGAGTAGAATTACAATGGCTGTGATTATTATATAAATAGTTCTGATTGAGAGTACACTATGCTTTTCAATTTCGTATAATGACTCAATGAATGTGTCTTGACCAGCAAAAAGTCTGTCAAAAAGACTGTTCATTTCTTTGTTTATTTCTTCAGTACATTTTGTGTTAAGGTTTACTTCAATTTTGTCATAAGGTACATTTTTTGTGAAAGTATCTAAACCATCAACAGTTGTTAACACGCAAGGCTGACAGCGTTTGTTGAAAAGTGGTTCTATTATGCCTGAATACTCATAAATAATTGCACCAACAGTAACCTCTTTTTCTATTTTTTCAT
>CALFTN010000049.1 GCA_937916395.1 uncultured Clostridia bacterium
CTTTCGAATATATCTGCCATTAGTCTTTTTGTATCTACTTCACTTACAAAAGGCGTTTGAATTATAGCGCGAAATTTACTGTAAATAATTAGATGATTTAAGGCTGTTATATCCAAATGATATCGCGCATCAAAATTACCTTTGCCTTTAGACAAGATGGTTTCCTTTATTTTTTTTATCGGTCGGACTTAATTTTTGCAACGAAGTTGCAAAAATTTGTAAAAATGCGCAAGCATTTTTGCAAGAGAAACAAAGGTATATCTTGAAGAACGCACAGCGTATCTTTCAATCCCTTATGAGGAGAGGGAAGCCGAAAAGCTTCGAAAGAAAGAGCAAGCTAAAGCCGATGCTAAAAAGCAAGGTGTGTTTAACGGAATTAAATATATATTCTCGAATAAAGATACGAGAACGCTTATTATAACACATATGGTGTTTGATGTTGCTATAGCTTCTGTCGGTCTTTTCTATGAATCCATAATGCATATTGCAGGTCTTTCAACCGCTGAAACAACAGACGCACTTTATATGATACCTTTTGTGTATTCGGCGGTGACACTCCTTTCGGGATTTGTGGCTGACTTAATCGGCAGAAAGAAAACCGTGTTCATCGGCTCTGCTATGTGCGTCGTGTGCTTTGTGATGTTTATAGTCGGTCTTAATAAGAGCTTTCCGCCCTATCTTATCGGTATCTTTGCGGGGCTTTATCAAAGCGGATATTGGATAGGCAGAGATTATATGAATATTATGATGACCGAAAAGGTGCCTACGGAAATACGAGCTTCCGTTGTAGGCGGCGAGGGGCTTCTTGTTACGGCGGGTATGGCTCTCGGTTACATACTTATGATTGTGGGAATGCAGTTTGTGTCCGTAGGAACGGCTTGCCTTGTTATAATAGTTCCTTGCGTAAGCATTGCCGCAGTTTGGCTTATGCTTAAAGTAAAAGAAACAAAAGGCACAGAACTAAATGAAATAAAAGAAAAATAAAACAACAGACCCTGCATAAAGTTTGCAGGGTCTGTTGTTTGTATTTAAAACAGTACATAGTTTTTAAAGCTATAAATTTAAAGCAATAAATTTAATCTAAAAACACTTGACAATCGTGGTGGTTAAGATTATAATTTAATGGATGTGCCGGTGTGGCGGAATAGGCAGACGCAAGGGACTTAAAATCCCTCGGTGGCAACATCGTACCGGTTCAAGTCCGGTCACCGGCACCAAAGAACTCACGAACCTATATGGGTTCGTGAGTTTTCCTTTTACGCTCACAAGAAAAACACGACAAAATCTCTATGTTCCGTCGTTTTCGGGAGGGTTTTTGGTGTCAGTTGTCTGTTTTTGGTGAGGTTTTTGGTACCGCTTTTAACCTAGATATATAACTCTTTTCTTGGTTCTGAAACAGTATGATTATATGATACCTCGTAATCGGTATTATCATATTTAAATGTTGACGCAACTTTATAGATAATTTTGACATTGTTATTATCTATTATAATTTTTTCTATATACGAACGAAGCAACAATTTGGTTTTGTTTATATTATCGGTGTTTAGCATACACTGTTTTAATGCATTAACCCTCTTTTTTATATCATCTTCTGATACGCTTATATTTTCTTTCTTTTTTTCTGCTTCATCAATCATTGCTTTATAGTCTGCCATTTGTTTTTCTATGCTATTCAGTTTATCTGATAGTGTTTGGCTGTAGCCCTGTTGTGCTATAGCATCAACGAGATTATTTCGTGCGACTTCCAGCCCATTGAGCGAATTTTTAGCGTGTTTAATATCTTCTCTATCTTCATTCAAAAGTGCTTTGATTTTTTTATTAGTTTCTTCTGTAATTATGGTTACTATTTCAGGTTCTGTAAAATATTTCAGTAAATTGTCTATGACAAAAGACTCCAAATAATCAGCTCTGATTTCTTTACAGTTACACTTTTGCTGATTTGTTCGTTTATTACACCTATATGTGTTGTACCCTCTATCTTTATACAAACGATGATTTCCGTGAAATTTCGCACCACATTCTCCGCAGTACATCAACCCTGTAAGCAGATAATCATTTTTTGCATTAGTAGAAATCTTTGAAGACATTTTTCTTGAAACGTTTGCTTTGTTCCATAATTCTTCAGAAACTATAGCTGGTACGCCATTTTCGATACGAATAATTTCACTTTCATCTTTATATTTATGTGAGTTCCTTTTATTTTCAGAATTTCTTCTTGAACATTTATTAAAAATATAAGTACCTTTGTATTTTTCATTATTTAATATACTATATAAGCTGTTTTTTCCAAATGGTCTGCCTGCCTTTGTTAGATAACCTTTTTCATTTAAAGTCTTGATTATAGTGTTATAACCATTGCCTTCTGCTGACATTTCAAAAATCTTTCTAACAACAACGGCTTCGGTATCATTTATTACTAATTCTTGATTTATCACATCATAGCCAAGTGGGGGTATTCCGCCTGTCCACTTTTTCTGCAATGCAATTTCACGCAATCCCTTCATCACCTCAGTGCTCAGGTTATCAATGTAGTACTGATTTATATTGCTCATTATTCCAAATAAAAGCTTACCATTCGGGTCGTTCTTTATTTTTTCAACAGTAGAAACTAATTTTATTCCATAATCCTGAAGCAAGTCTTTATATTTCAGAGCATCAGAGGCATTTCTGCTGAATCTATCCATCTTATGAACAAGAACCACCTCAAATTCAGCGTTACCTGCAGAAACATCGTTAAGCATACGTTGGAAATCAGGTCGATTAACTGTTTTCCCTGAATAAGCTCTATCTATATACCAATCTACTATTTTGTATCCATTGATTATAGCAAAATCGTTTATGAATCGTTTTTGAGCTTCGATACTGGTTTCCTTTTGTTGGTCTGATGAAAAGCGACAATAACCAACAGCAGGGATTTTTTCTTGTTGAATTTCATTATCTGTAAATAATGTATCTTGTGTTTCTTGAGTTGTTTTCATTTTAACCATCCTTTCTACATAAAAATAATATATATTCTTAAATTAAGAGGTTGCGTTTAAGCAACCTCTATCTTGTTTTCTAATTAATAATCAATTGTGCCAAGTAATCAGCCATAGGTTCAAAAAACTCTGAACTATCATTATCTGTCATAGGACTTTGCTGAAAGCACTCAATCTCTACTTTTACATATTTATTATTTAATTCTTTACGATTTTTTGAATATTGAACAGTTGTTTTGTTCACTGTACCACCACCTTGGGTGTTACAACCAGATATAATCTGGAGAGCAAAAGGCACATAATGTGCAGGAATTTTTCACTTACGATTAAAGCTCTATTTTGCTTTAATTTAGAATTCAATTTTATTAGTTTATTTTGATTGCTATAGTATTTTCTACATTTTCAATTTCTTCAATATTCGAAAATGTTTTTATGAAAGCATCTTCAAATTTGATATTAAAATTATCTAAAATCTCTTTTATCAAATTCGCATTATAAATCACCTTTTGTTTACTCATTGATTTCAAAGAAAAGCCCTCAAACTCTTCGCCTTTTAAAATCAAATAGTTTCCTGCAAATTTAAATGTTACTTTTTCAGGATTACCAAGAAGATTTATGATTCTTTTTGAGAATATTATTCTTTTTGAATTTTTGTGATATACGAGAGTAATACCACCGACTCTTGCACTATTATTATCTTCTGTTGTTTTAGGCTCTACAATATTCAATTTACTTAAATTAAGCATAGTTTTATTCCTCCATTACAGCTTCAATTGTTTTAATTTTCGAATATACTTCCCTGTTAATTTCACGGTCAGTTACAGAAAATTCAATCATTACATTTATGAAATCTTCTGTATTTACTTCTCCGTTAGAATTGGAAAAAGTTTGAGCAAATTTATTGAATGTCATTGAACTCACAGGAATAGCAACATTGAATATCGCTTCAATACCTTCTACCTCAATTTTCAACCAAACGTAACGTTCATCTGAACTGCTACTTTGTTCAATAATTACTCCAGTATAATTGCCTTCAGGGATACGCCCTGTGATTTTTTGAGGTTTAAATATCATAAAAACCATCCTTTCGTTTATTCATATATTTTAAATACAAAACACGGTTGAATTTCACCGCCTCTTGTTAGTCTCAAACGTTTATATTTGCGGTCTTTTTCAGAGTCAAGAATGTTGTTATCTTCCCATTTTGAATAGATTAGTTTCTTGTTTTCAAAACCTTTGTTTTCTAAAATATCTTCAACTATCTCTTTTAGAATAGCTATTTCTTTATAGTTCCTTTTATTGCTTATTCTCCCTTCGGCAGGGAAATCGATATCTTCCTTACCAATCACAAACCTATTTCTATGTCGAGAAACGTATTGCGTAATATACTCTAGAGCTTTAGCTGATATATCTAGTTGGGTACTTATCGAACGTTCAAAACCAACTACATATTCTATAATATCTTGCGTTTTACAATTTATTCCAAAACATTCCACAAAATACTTAGAAGTTTGTAAAACAACAGCTAATTTTGATAATATTCTGTCGGTTAATGCGTGTTTTTCATATTCTTGATTGATATGAAAGCTCTTCAATTCTTCGACACACTCATAGTAATCAGTTAATAAGGCATCCAGTTTATTGACAAAAAGGAAATCAAGAAAAGCTTGACCCGCAACACCATAGTTTTCTAGAACAACATTCTTTATATTGTCGCTATTTTCTGCACTAGTTGTTAAATTGTCTTCAATTTCAAAAACTCTTGTTTTCAACCCTTCGGGAGCTGTTTCATCAATTATTGGAAATTCTGCAGTTGAAATTATGATTGAATTAAAACTTTTGCTTTCTTTCATTTCACCGCTTGTATTTAATCTCATTCTTTCAGCACCAGAGCAAATTTGATATAATACTTTCCTGAATCCTGTACGTTCACTTGTAGCGATTTCATCTATTGCAACTGTGTGTGAGTTGGCTTGTGCAATGAATGTTACAAGAGCATTGTTTGTACTATTGAATGTTGATAATAAGCCTCTGTTGAAAATTGGTTTTGAAAAAACACTTGTAGCTAACATTGCAACTGTTGTTTTGCCTTTGCTTGAATGACCGCAATAGTTGAACATCAGATTACCCAAATCAAGATGCTGATTTAAAAAGCCGAGTAAAACACTTGAAAATCCTAACAACATTCCAAAAAATAATGGGATATTATCAATAACCTCATTTTTCACCATATCGAGCCATTTTTCTAATAAGCCTTTAGGAATAATATCTATATTTCCTGAATATGCACTTTCAATTTGTTTGGGTGAATATACTTTGTAACTAAGAAAAGTGTTATCATCTTTCCAGCCAAGCTTTGAGTGTACATTCTTTATGGGTGAATTGAATGCTGATATACTTAAAAACTCAAGTAAAAATCTAAGGCTTTTTTCATCAAAAACACAGCCAAACCTTAAAAGTTGTTGTGCACCGAGTGTAGTAAGTATTGTACTATCAAATATGATGGTTTGCTTTTCTTTGCCGTTAAATAGTTCTACTTCATATTTTCTTTCATTAGTCCATATATCCTGTTGGCAAGCAACAACTTTACAATAAGTGCAAATTGGTTGTATGAAATACTTGGTGCTTTGTTTGGTTCTTTTTTCAAACAATCTAAATATCCACTTTTTGCTAACAATAAAAGGCATCATTTCTTCTGCAAGGGTTATATACTGCTGATATTCATTTTCTTCTAATAATTTCACATTAAAGTTTTTTGTAGTTTCGTCTAATTGTTCAAGTGAATCTTTAATTACAACAACCATTATGTTTCCTCCTTTCTAAAAAAATTTGAGCGACAACAATATGTCGTGAACACATATCGTGTTCTGATGATATTGTATACGCCCAAATTTTTATTATTCATAAATTAACTTTTTTGAATCAAAATATTAACTTAGATTATTTTATCAACAATCCAGTTTCTTGCTTTTGGTGAAAGTGGATGTGAAAACAGCTCGCCTGAATTATCTTGAATTGTATATAACTTGTTTTTATAAACATCCAACGCTTTTAACAACTGTTCTTTTTCTTCTTCGTGTGAAGAACCTCTGCCGTATGCTACTATTATGATGTCTGTATTATTGCAAACCTCGGCAATAACAGAACTGTTAGTGCGGTCTGTTTCAGGCTTTTTATTATCAAGTCCACAAAACAGATTCACTATTGAAATTGAACTATATCCTTGTTTAACTGCATTATTCCGAACAAGCATTGTTGTTTGGTCAATTACGAATTCATCCGCAGCACTAGGGTATAACATAATAATCGTTGCACTCTTTCCCTTGACTCCAAAATCCATTGTTAAAAGATATCGTTTTTTCATATCTTTTGAGAATATTGCTTTGGTTTGAATTTTACTTGTTTTTTCAATTAGATTTTGATTACTCATATAAATTTCTCCTTTTAAAATACTCTTTTTTGCCAATTAGATTGATACATTTTTCATTATCTAGCACGATTAAGCCGTTATAATAATCGCCCCGAATCTCGTCTATGTATTCAAATCTTTTCTCATTCAATGGTGATGATAATCCAATTTCTTTGTGCATATCAAAGTCGGATTCGTTTTCTATAAAGAAAATTGCTCCGAAGCGTTCTATACTATCGGAGCAACATATTTCTTCATATTCGCTTAAAATGTGCTCAATCAGAGCTTTAAGATATGGCAGGATTTTTGTGTCTGTAATATTATCTAAATCACTGATTTTTGCTATTTTTATCATTACTTCTCATCCTTTTCTGTATTGCTGTTTTGCCTGTATAAATACTGACTGCACAAGCACTACCTGTTATAAACGCATCAATTACTGCTTTCGTGATTGTAAAGAACATCCACATAGTTTTCTACACCTCTTTCATTTATTTATAATTTTATCTGCAATTACGAGCATTGCAAATGTAACGATGAAACCACCTAAAAATGTACCCATTGTTTATCCCACCTTTGCTGAATTTTTATTTACATAGTTTTCTATAATTGAGCTATCAACAAAAACTATCTTTGTATATGATTTCTCAAAGAAAAACAATTGTGTTATATTGAAAGTTTTATTGTTTTCGGTTATTAACCCTACATTCAAAAATTGCGAAGCGTTAGATGGTGAATAAGTTTCTAATTCGCTTTCATTCTCTAAAACAAAAATTTTACCGAATTTGGAGAGGTCGTTGCATTCAAATCTCAGTAGCAGTTCATTCAGGTATTCTTCAATGTATTTCTTGAAAACACAGGGAATGTTAGGTTTATTCAATTTTTCAATGTCATTCTTGCAAGTTATCGTAATCATATCAACACTCCCAATCTTCAAATGGTATAAACTTAAATACAAGAGTATTTTCGATTTCTTGTCGTGTAAATGTCTGTGGTTCCCTAAAAATTTTTATGTATCTGTTTATTTGCGAAGGTGTTAATGAGGTAAGTTCGCCTTCATTATTGCTACCACATACGTAGAAAGTGCCTACAAGAATATCATTAGCTAAACTGCGATTACCTTCTAAACCTATTAGCTTACCTTCTTCGTTGCATAGAATACAAACATTATCCTCAATATCGATGATTTCAATTAATCCTCCAACTGCTTTCTGAAGATTTTCCAATTTTGTTTTGATTGTAGTAATAGTAGGAGTCTTGTGTGGCTCTACCATTACTACCTTGATTTCATTTTGCATATAAAATCCCTCCAAATAAAGAAAAAGTGCAAATGCCTGAAAAATAGGCATTTGCACAAGTTAATATGTAATTACTTAGTATCGTCTGTTTACTACCCAAACGTGAGGTCTCGGTTGTCCGTTCGGCATTTTGTTTCGTCTTGGACAATTACCTGGAGCAGGTTTACCTGTTCCTTCGTGTCGTTGTGATTTAGCACCACAATGCGAACAACGATATTCAACCCATTTATCTGTTCCAAAAAGAATACCCATTTTTATTCTCCTTACAATAGTGGTTTAATCATTTAAAAATGAACTGAATGCATTAACTGAACGTGTTAAGCTTTTTACATTGTAATCCATTAGTTTCTGATACTTTTTTTCACATTCAAACCATTCATCATTATACTTGCTCCAAGTTTCTTGGTCTTTTGCATCAGTGCCTAATTTTTGTAATTCGCTTAAACGGTCGTCATATTTTTTGTTTGTGGATGTCATAGCATTTTCACGTTCATCTTTCAGTCTGGAAACTTCTTTTGAAAGAGTATAGTCTTCGCCTTGACAATCCAAAGCATCTAATTTAGCTATTCTTCGGTCAATTCCTGAAAAACAATTTATAATTTCTTTCACATCATCGATATTTAACTTTGCAACAACACTCAAAAGCTCATCGCATTCACCAATCAGTTCATCTTTATTATCTGAGCAAACAGCTGACTCTGATGAAGTAGAGTTTAGTTTATTTCCAACATAGTCCAATGCGTATGGTAAAGCAACATCTGCAACTTTTTCAAGTAAACTGAAAAAACCCATCTAAAAGCCTCCTAATTATTTTTTCCCTTTCATAAAGAATTTTTCGAACACTATATACAGAAAAACAACCGCAGCACCTGCAAAACAAACAAATCCTGCTCCGCCTTCTCCACCTAACATCATACTTACGAACGACAGAACAAAGCCTGCAATTATTAAGAATATGACGATTTTTGTTTTTGTTTTCATTAAAATTCACCTGCCTTTACTTATTACCATTATCAATATGGTCTTTTAAAATATTGCGAATCCAACGCTCTGTATAGCCATACTTTGTTGCTAATTCACGAATGTTGAAGCCGTTGTATTCATTTATTATTTGGCTAATAATGAACTCTTTACTGAATAACTCCACAGGGAAAAACATCTGTGTTCCTCTGTATTTTGCATGAATTTTCAGTACTGCATCTATACCGATTACAGAAGAAAGCTCGCTATATGCTCCGTTTAAACACTCGCCTTTAATTTTGTTTTTGTCTAAAGCCATCGTTATTCCTCGCAATTTGTAATCTCCTTTCTAAATTATATTGGAAGATTTTGGAACTGTGTAGTGTCGCAGTTCAAGATTTTCTTCCTTGTAAAATTCCTAATAAATAAAAAACTACTTATCACAAGATAAGTAGCACTATATAATATACAATTTTCATTTTATTGTATTATTCGACAAATTATGATATGATAGACAAAATGCATTTTGGAGGCGTTTTGTTATGATAAAAAACATAGATGAGGCTATTAGAATAATAAAAACTACTATGTCAAATAATACAGATGGATTTTTTCCATATTTTTTCATTGTTGGTGCAGGCGTTTCTGTGCCTGAAATCCCCGCAGCTAAAGCAATTATTGATAATTGTAAAAAAAAGATTAAGGCTATTGACCCTGCTTTTTACGAAGAGTATGAAAAAGCGTCTCAGCCTTTTATAGAAAATCCAATGAAATATTATTCTTCTTGGATTGAATATGCTTATCCTAACCGCAAAGACAGGAGTAACCTTTTTAAACAACTAAATGCACAAGCAAAAATATCTTCCGCCAACCTTATTTTAGCACAGATATTAGACTCAAAAAAATTTGCCAATACTGTATTCACTACCAATTTTGATGATAGATTAAAAACAGCATTAGATTTATTGGGCAACAAAAGCTATTTTTGTGCTGAAAATACAATGGACAACAAAGCAATAAATACGCATACCAAAGATATACAAATTGTACATCTCCATGGTACATATAATTTTTATGATTGTGCTAATTTAGAAAGTGAAATTAGTGAGGTTGCAACAGAATCCAACATAATGAGTTCGCGTAGTCTTTTATCTGCATTTTTACATGACCAAGCACCTATAATAGTGGGTTATAGTGGTTGGGAAAACGATGTTATTATGACTTGTTTAAAAGAGCGACTAAAAGACTCTACACCATTCCAATATTTTTGGGTATGTTACGATAAAAAAAGTTATGATAATATTCCTAATTGGATAAAAACATCCAATAGTGTTATTTTTGTCGTACCACAAGAAAATGTTGGAATTTGTTTTGAAGGTTGTGAAAATGATGGCGATAGTTTCTTGGAAAACAAACACAAACCACAAACAATTGATGCAACTAAATTCTTTAAACGTCTTGTTGCCGAATTTTCTATCGAATCTCCATTAATCTTTCTTGACCCTCATTCCTATTATTCTCAAGAAATTAATCGTATTTTACCCGAAAACGAAGATGTTTTACACCTTAAGCACTGGGCTCAGAGATTAAAAATATTAAAAAGTAATGAAACTGATTTTGAGAAGCATATACAGAAATTAGAGGGATATTTTATCTCAAAGGAATATTTAGAAGCTAAAAAAGAACTAAAAAAGATTAACAAATTGAAATTAACAAAAACAGATGTGGAATTTGTTTGTTTTTCAATAATTAAAGAGTTTGTGGATGACGAAGAGGATAATTTTTTAGATGAACAAAAAATTGAGTTTCATTTTGCCGCACTAGAGTTTATTGAACTCAATTTTAAAAATATAAGCAATAAAAAAGCCTTGGTTCAAATATTACACTCATTGTTATTTGCCAATTTAGATTATCCAACGCGTGACAAAATGCAAGATTTATTTAAAAAAGTTCAAGCAATTGCATCTAGAGATAAGAATTTGTTGGAAATTGAACTTGTTACTATAGGCGTGCTTTCTGAATACCAAGATAAGAACACGAAGAAACTCATGCTTGAAGAAATACTTCGAAGATGTCCCAACAAATCTGTAAACGGTGGACTTATGTTTTTGAAATTTAGAACACTCTGCAATCTTTGTACGTTGGTGGAAATAGAAAAAGCTATAAAAATGATTTCTATGGCAGAAAAACTTGCGAGAAATCTAAAAGGTGAAAATCTAAAGCTTGATTTATACAATGTTAAATCTAAACTTATTAGTGATATAACAGATAAAAAAATTCAAGCTAAATGGATAGAAGAACTATTAAATATAATTAAAGATAACGAAACAAATAAAGAATCTTCAACTTGTATTGAAATAGCTTCAAATCTATTAAGTGTAGGTTTATCAGGATTACTTGAAACCAATAATACCGAAGATGAATTAAAATCCACTTACATAAAACTATTATCTGGTTATGAAATAAACCCCTTTAATTGCAGAAATATGTTAGCATTTTCGAGATGTTGCAGATTTATATACAGAACTTCAAGTGACATAAAAGAACAATACGAATATGCACTTAAGATTTTTTCTATCAAAGATGATTTTCCCCATGAGTGCGAATCGTTTAATGCTCTTTTACGTGATGCGATATTTACTATTATTGAATTACCAGTTTCAATTGTAGATGATAAAACTAAGAAAGAAATAGTTGCGGCTACAAAAACTGATAAAACAATTAATGTATATTATGAAGTTTTATATTTCTTAACTAACACCGAATATGTCAATGATTTATCAGAATTCGAATGCGATATTAATATTTTCAACAATGAATCGAACTCATTGTCTGAAGCTGTTGGATTATATAAATCACAACATTTAGAAAATGCAGAAAAACTTTTTATTGTTTTGCAACAAGCTAAGAGTCCTTCTGTTTCTGATTTAGCAAAAACCAATTTATCTTTTATGGTTCGTAGAAAAGAGACCCAAGAGAACAATGACTTTTGGGGAATTATAAGTACAATCAAAATCTTAAGTGATTTTGATTGGATGAATATTGCTTTATACTGTTTGGAAAACAACGAAACAGATAAAGATATATTTAATGATGCAATAGACACTCTCAAAAACTTAACCGAAGATGCATACGAACATATCATTTCATGTTGGGGCGATGTTAATTTAGTTGGTGAAGACGAAAGCCAGCTAGCACTCTCTTTAATTGAGAAAAATATAGAAAAACTTGATTAATGCTATATGGATGCTTTTTTATCCAAAGTATCAAGGGGAAGACTTGTTTATGTACTGAAGAGACTCCAAAAATCCAGTTTTCCAGAAGAACAAAGAGTTTTCAAAAAAATATTTTTTTGTATTTACGAAATATTTTTCACGTAGGAAAACAGAAGGCTTTTTGTTTTGAGAACACTACGTATATGCGTTTTGTGACTTTTTTAGGTCACGAATCACCGGCACCAAAGCATTCAAACCCGAACCTTTTACCAATCGGTGAAACGTTCGGGTTTGTTGTTTTCTTAAAAGATGTTAAATAGCCTTTGTTTGTGGCAGTACAGAGTTAGTCGCTCTGTACTGCCACTTCTTCGTTTCAAGAGATTTCTTACATAAGGAGAATTGAAATGAAGACTAAAAAAGCATCTAAGAACAACCAAAAATCAAGAATCATTTTCTTTGCTATCTTGCTTACATATAACCTGTTACTTGGTTTGTACCTCAAAGATTTTCTTATAATCTCACCTATGCTGCTGACCTTTTATTTGTTGTCAGTGATGCCAACCTTATTTTTCGTCCTTAAAATACGATCAACACCTATGCGTGCAATCGTGATTGTTGTCCAATTTTTCGTCACAGCAATGAGTATAGTCAGTTCTCTTTCTTGCCGCAGGTTACTGCCGATGCTGACATTTATTACAACAGCTAGCGAAATGATGTACTTTGGTATTGTCGATAGCAGTCACGGTAAAGATAAACTGCTGACGAAAATTTGTGTTTTGGTGCTAACTGCATTTATTGTAGCACTCCTATTCTTCACATATAATTTCGTCTACAAACCGGAAACTCCATATCTTTCCAACGGAAGAGATACCCTGTGGGATACGCAGACAGAAGAACTTGCTGACGAAATTTGTGCCGGTTGTGAAACCGACGAAGAAAAGGTACTGGCTTTTTATAATTGGATCATAGCCAACTTTGAGTATGACTACGACTGTAACCCACTTTTCCAATACTTCAATGTTCGCAAAACACTGCAAACCAAGCAAGGTCTATGCTTTGATTTTTCCCATCTACTTGCCGCATTTTGCCGCAGTCAAAATATTCCGTGCTATGCTGTTGACGGTATGCCTTATGATCGTTCCAAAGAGCCTCATACCTGGAATCGCGTCTATTTTAACGGTTCCTGGTGGGATGTAGATGTAACCAACGATATTTCTGCCTATCAATGCGGCAATACTCCGTATGGCATTCGCATGCTTGAAGGTTCACATACTGCAGACGAAAATTACATAATCACAAAGATATATTAATGAAGAAAATGTCTGGAGTGGTTGATCAGAAGGTCAGCCACTCTAATTTTTTGTTGTAAAAATTCGGTTCTAATATTGTTTTCTTGAAACGCACATGAAATTCCCCAATATTATAACAAAGCAAATTTTAGCCCGAACAATGTAAAATAATATTGGGCACAGGAGGTAACATTATGGGAAATATATATGGTTATGTGCGAGTGTCGAGTATCGATCAGAATGAGGACAGGCAGCTTGTTGTTATGAACGAAAATAGTGTGCCGATCAAAAACGTCTATATTGATAAGCAGTCTGGCAAGGATTTTGATAGACCGCAATATAAGAAACCCGTCAAGAAATTAAAACAGGGAGATCTGCTCTACATATTGAGTATTGACCGACTAGGTCGCAATTACGAAGATATTCAAAAGCAGTGGCGGATACTGACAAAAGATATTGGTGTTGATATTTGCGTTATTGACATGCCTTTGCTGGACACCCGAAACGGCAAAGATTTGATGGGAACATTTATAGCTGACCTTGTTTTGCAGATTCTTTCTTTTGTGGCACAAAGCGAACGCGAAAATATTAAGAAGCGGCAGGCGCAAGGCATTGCTGCCGCTAAAGCAAAAGGTGTTAAGTTTGGCAGACCGGAGTCTCCCTTGCCCGAAAACTTTGATAAAATTATTAAAGATTGGGATAAAGGAATGCTATCAACTGCTGATGTTTTGAACCTTTGTGGTATGAGTGAGTCAACCTTTTATCGCCGTAGACGAGAGTACAAATTAACACACAAATAGAGAAAGCAGTCAAAAGCTGTACCTTTTGACAAACGCATTTAAAAAAATAGCAAAGCATTGTTGCAATAAATTTTTCGACAAATTTCGGTTTTTTATTTGAAAAGTCTTGCAATTGCGACATTAATACGCTATAATATTTAAAAAAACGAGCAGTCAAAAGGTACACCTTTTGACAAACGCTTATTTTTTTACTGTGCTACCAAGCAAGCGCTTGATTAGTTGCTTTGTGTCAGGAGTGATTTGATGAAAATTGATAGAAGAAAAGAAGTTGTTAATATTTGTCTTGACTTGTTTGTTAAAAAAGGACTCTATACAACTTCGACAAGAGATCTTAGCAAAGCATTACAACTCCAAAGCGGTGGTTTGTATTATTATTTTCAAACCAAAGACGATGCAGTTGTGGCATGTGTTGAATGCGCAATACGAAGGCTTGAAGATGTCCTAATTTCGCCTGTGAGAAAGGAAATTACCAACCCTTCCAATATGATGAAACGCTTGCTTTCGAGAGCAGATGAAATGGCACCGGTCTATCAATTTGTGGTTACAGTTTGTTCCGACCAGCAGTACCGTGACAAAACAAAGCCAATACTCGATGAATTAGGCAAGAGGTATGCACATTACGCAGAGGTTTTTTCAAAATTATTAAATTGCAAAGTTCAAGAACTCACGCCCTTCGTTTATATGAGTATAACCGCAATAACGAATTATATGATATTCAGAGAAGAATCGTTTATTGCTCCTCAGTTGAAAGCGGTTCAATTGAAATTAGAACGAATAATCAAAAACCAAGACATTAGCGATGTATAGTAACTCGGTCAACCGATTATTAAAAAGCAAACACCTAACGGTGAAAGGAGAAAATAAAAATGGCAATTGCAGAAGTAATTAAATTTGAAGGCCCACAAGATGCGTTGGTGTGGAAGTTTCCTGTAGAAGACTTTAACGCCACTTCGCAGCTTATCGTTGACGAAACTCATGAGGCTCTTTTAGTTGTTAACGGTAATGCAGCAGACCTGTTTACTGCAGGTAGAAGAACTCTTTCTGTACCGAACATTCCTATTGCGAGAAAATTAATTGAGATCCCTACCGGCGGTGATTCGCCATTCCCTTGTAAAGTATTCTTTATCAACAAGGTTCATCAGATGGATATGCTTTGGGGAACTCAAGGCCCCATTGCTTTGGAAGATCCTCTGTACGACATCTTTATGCATGTTATGGCAAATGGTAGCATGACCATTTCCGTAGAAAACTCCCGTAAGTTCATGCTGAAAGCGGTTGGTTTCCGTGACAGATTCGACGCAACGGAATTGATTGCTAAATTTAGAGGTATCATCTCCTCTCATGTCAAGGATTACATATCCAAAATTATGATCAACGGTAAACTCAGTTACTTTATGATGAATGCTCATCTTTTTGAACTGAGTGGCGTTATCAAGGAAAAGCTCGATGTAATTTTCGAAGAATATGGTATTAGAATTCAGTACTTTAATCTGGAAACCATCGAAGTACCGGAAGCTGACTACAAGAAAGTAAGCGAAGCAAAAGAGCGTAGAACCAGTCGTATGATCGAAGGTTACACATGGCAAGAAGAACGCCAGATGATGATCGCTGAAAAATTCGCAGGTAACGAAGGCACTATGGGCGGTGTCGGCGGTGCTGTTGGCGGTTTCATGATGGGTGGAGCCATGGGCGGTTCAATCGTAGAAATCGCAAGAAATGCCTTGGATCCCGAAAACATTCCTTCTGGAAAAACACCCAAGGATGCAGGTGGCACAGGCTCCCATGTAGGAAACGGCCCCGACAGTATCGATGTGAATGATTTCTTTAAACCCAAGGAAGAAAAGGCAGAAACTCCGACTGTTGCCGCTTCTGGCAAGTGTGCAAAATGTGGAGCAGATCTCCCCAAAAACGCAAAATTCTGTTTGAGCTGTGGCGAAAAGGTTCAGATCGCCGATGCAAACACGGTTGTTTGTCCTGGTTGTGGCAAAACAGTTCAAAAGGGGAAATTCTGCTTAGAATGTGGTTATAAATTTGCAAGCAATACTTGCCCTAAATGCGGTGCAACTCTTCCCGAGGGCGCGAAGTTCTGCCTCGAGTGCGGTGAAAAAATCTAAGGAGTGTAATAAAAATGAAAAACAATAAAACTAAAAATACAGTAGCCTTTGGCTTAATTTATGTAATTCTTTTAGGCGTATTCAATCTTTTAGTATTTACCATATCCAAATCAAGAAATGATGTCTTTTGGCTGAGTTATGGTTTTATGACTCTTGCTTTCGTTGTTCAGATTGTAAGCATGTTTTTGTCCTTTAAGTCTGCCGATGTTGAAACCGCATTCTTCGGTATTCCGTTGGCATCTTTCTCCGTTTTCTATCTCGGCGCTGAATTGGTTATTGGTGCCTTGTTTATGATTTTCCAAATGGCAAGTTTGACTTTGGCACTTGTCATTCAGGTCCTTGTTTTAGCCGTATTTTTAATCATTGCGATTATCTCTTTGCTTTCCCGTGATACAGTTCAGCAAATCAGTGACAATGTAAAAGAACATGTTTCGAATTTGAAATCTGTTTTAGTTGATATTGAAATGCTTATGGATGGTTGTACTGATCCCGAACTTAAAGCATCCCTTAGAAAACTTTATGAAACTGTCAAGTATTCCGATCCTATTTCTAACGAGGCAGTGGCAGATGTTGAGCAGCGTATCATGAGAAAGATTTCCGAATTGAGAATCAATATTGATGACAATCAGATTGCCGATGCTAAGCAGTCTTGCGCTGATCTTGAAAGACTCTATGTTGAAAGAAACAAGAAGCTCGCTATATCTAAGTAATCACAAAGGAGAAGCGTCACAATGGCAGTAAGTTTTGTGGCACGTAAATGTACTCAGTGTGCCGGTAAATTAAAGTACATAAAAGAAAAGAAGATTTGGCAGTGCCTTTATTGTGGCGCCGAGATTGAGCGAGAAGAAACCTACGATGGACTTTTCACTATCAAGAATGTGGTTCGTCAGTCTTTATTGGATACCGCTTATCGCAGACTTGATAGCGCACAGAAAAATCTTATTGAATGCGAAAAAATTGACTCACGATACATTGGTACGTTAATCGCCAAAATTGCTTATGAAATGATTAGTGTGATTACTCCCGGTGCTTGTGATCCCAACAATGCAAAGAATATCTTCTCGCAACTCAAGAAGAATTATGAACAGTTAAGAGAGATTAGCACAACGGTAACGGATGAAGAAGAAGCACTGTACGAGTTCCTTGAAGAATCGGATATCTTTGCTACGCTTCTGCTTGTATATGACTCTCTTAACGATGTTTCAAGGCGAGATTTTGTTGCGCAACTAATAGAAGCTGAGGACATTTACTCAAAAGCAGCTAACACCAATTTGCTTACATATTCAATTAAGAACAGTAAATTTGAATTAGCCGATAAAGTGTTGAGTAATACCGCTAATTTGGATGTTCTTTCGGCTTTGAATGAAGTTCTTGATAAATATCCCGATAACGAAACCAAAGCTACCAATATTGGAAAGTTATTTGCAACCGGAGAAATCAAAGCAGATAATAAGGCAATAATTGAAAACTATCTATCTTCTTCGGATAATGCTGTTAAGACCAAAGCAAGCGTTTTAATCTCTGCACTTGGGTCCGGCATGAAGATCGGTGTTGAATTGATCATTAATACGGTTTTATTAAAAGCAGATGCAGAACAAGCACAACTTGTTCTCTCCTGCTTGTGTAAGTCAAGATTGAATGACGAAGACACCCTTCGAGTGTTGGCGTTTGCTTATGAATGCGGTAATTATGATGTTGCTACTGTTGCTTTAAAAACATTGAAAGAAAGCGAACAGTATGTACTTTTACCTGCAAAGTATATCATTTCCATGTTGGCCCAAAACACGTACTCTGCCGAGCAAAAGGTAGCACTTCTCAAACTTTCTTTCGAATTTAAAATTGAGAACAAGTCATTTGAGTCTATAGTATCAAATTATTTGTGTTTCAATTTAGATGATGCGGAAACAAGAAAAGCAATATTGGATTGCTTGTTTGAGAAATCCGCAACCTTCCCGACCTCCTTGGTAGAAACCTATGTGTTGAGGTGTTCGACAGATGGTGCGAGAAAGCCGGAAGTTATCAAGCAAATGTTTGATAAAGGGTTGAATACTACATTTTTTAATGATTTGCTTTCACGGTATATGAGTGCCACTGTTGACACACCAGAAGTAAAAGTTGAAGTTATCAATACGTTGACTGCAATAGGCTTGAAAATAGATCCTGCTGCTTTTGTTGACTACATTTGCGAATCCCAAGATGATGTTCAAAGTAAGATTAATTTTATTGGGAAAATGGTAAGAAACGGCGCCCAAATCAGAAGTGATGCTGCAAATCTATATTTGGAGAAAACAAAACCGGAAGAATTCAGTTCCGAACTCTTTGCAACTATATTTACGCCGGTTAGTTCCTTTAGTGCAAAGGCTATTGAAAATTATGTTTTGCATTTCAAAGAGCGTGAAGCAGTCAAAATTCAAAACATCAAAACAATTTTAGATTTGTCTCCGAGCGTGGCTTCTAACATTACTTGCCAAATTTCTCATTTAAACAACAGCATTTCGTGCAATCTGTTGCAAGCGTATGTATTGAAGACCGAAGATAATCAGACAATTGCTTTCGATATAGTTAACAACCTTATCAATACTCAGCGAATTAAGATTAATGAAGAAATGCGAGTATCAGGTTCAGCAATGAAACTCAAAAAATATGTTGTTGCTAATAAAAGTAGTCTGAGCGAAACAACTAACGCTATTTGTGAGAAATACAAAGTTTATTCTATGATTTTCTAAAGCACAAGAAACGGAGGGGTTATATATGATTAAAACGTTGGCACTGGCTAATGGCAATTTTGTAAGTATGGCTATTGCCGAAGTTGTCTCCGTTCCTTATTTTGAGTTATATGCAAAGGACTTAGATCGTGCAAATTATATGAACCAAGTGTTGTTCACACAGTTGGTTCAATCATTGCATCGAAAAGCCGAAGGCAAAAATACAGCTTTTGAAATTTTATTTCAGAGCGTAGCTGTAGATAACCAAACATATAAGGCGCAAGTCAAAATGTATGTGCTTGTAAGAAAAATCGGTGAGAATAAAGAAGATAACGAATCTGTTGTTTCAGATTTGATTTACAGCATTAAGAACGACATGGAAGATAAAAACTTCACCGTGTCTATCTTTGCTGATGATGCAGCGTACAACGATTTTGAAGAATCGTTGTCAAAGTGTGATTACACAAGAAAACTCTCTGTATCAAAGAAAGAAAAAGCCATGGCAAATGCTTTGTCTGCAAATGGTTTAACATACTATAACGAGGTTATCGAGCCATCGGAAAATATTAACCCGTCAACATTGATCAACGCGCTTTCGCAGTATCCCGATAGCGTTGTTTCCTTGCAAATTATGCCTACCAAATACAACTTAAATGAGTTGCAGGTTATTGAGCAAACAAACAATTTCTATGAGCATTATGTAAGTGAGATTCGATTTAGACAAGGTATTCATGTAGATGTAAATACACAGATGATTGCGGATGCATACAACTATTATTCGCAGTCATCAAATGAGCAATTGTTCCTATACAGCTTTGTTGTCTATTCAGGATACAGTAGCGCAATTGATTTAGCAAACAAGCTGATGGATTCTATTGAAGCAGAAGGAAAATCATCAAGTAGCTCTATGTGTGTTGTTGATTTTTCCGACTTCAATGTTACACCTACGCAAAACCTTTTCGCAAATCCTTGGATATTAAGTGATGTGCTTATTAACAAGGCACGTGAGCAAAACTTCTGGCAAAGCAAAAATGCTCCCAAAGTATTGCAACGTCTCAAGCACATTATGACCACAAGAGAAATCCGTGGATTATTTAAGTTCCCAATTGACGATGAACGTGTTATTGGATTAGATAGCAACAAGATTCTATCTAATAGGGAAAAATTGCATAAAAGCATCATATCGGATGGAAACTTCAAAGTCGGTATCATCCAAAACGCAAGCAAGAACTCAAGAGATGCAGATGCGCATGCTGGTATACCACTTAATGACTTTACAAAGCATGGTCTTATTGTTGGTATGCCTGGCTCAGGTAAAACGAATTTTTCATTAGGATTGCTTCTGCAGTTTTGGAATGAATTCAAAATACCGTTCCTTGCAATAGAACCGACAAAGAGTGAATATCGATCCTTGATAGATGGCATTCCCGATTTGCAGGTGTTCACTCCCGGAAAGAACACAGTATCTCCCTATATAATAAATCCTTTTTTACCTCCTACCGGTGTTACGGTAGAAAGTTATGTGCCGAGTTTGATGTCCGCATTTAAGGCAGCATTCTCTATGCCGGATCCTTTGCCGGATATCTTCTTGGCAGCTATCAATGATTGCTACAACGAATATGGTTGGAAGAACGACAGTACTGCTGATGATCCTACGGTGCAACGCTTTGGCCTTTACGAATTTATAAAGGTTTTCAAGAAAAAGATTCAGCACATGGATTATAAAGGCGATGTTAAATCCAATATGGAAAGTGCTGGCGTTGTGCGTTTAGTAAGTCTTATAGAGCAAAACAGCAATATTTACGATACCATCAATACAATTCCTCTTGAAGATTTGCTTAAAAAGCCAACTGTAGTAGAGCTCAACGCAATCAACAACAAAGAACAGAAGTCATTGATAATGGCTCTGCTGTTAATTATGATTTGTGTTTATACAAAGAACAACGTCTCAGGTGATGGTCAATTAAAGAATGTTCTTTTAATTGATGAAGCACACGTCCTTCTTGCTGGAGGCGGTGCGAAGGCTGATGGTAGTGCAGATTCTCAAGGATCAACTGTAGAAGCATTAGAAGATATGATTGCTGAGATTCGTTCTTATGGCACAAGCGTTATTATTGCTGACCAGTCGCCTACGAAAGTAGGACGAAGCATTGTTGCAAACACTAACGTTAAGGTGATTTTCAAACTTGTCGAGAAAGAAAACAAGGATGCGATTAGCACTGCAACCAATATGAACGAAGCAGATTATGATTTGCTTGGTCGTTTGGGCGTTGGTGAGGCATTATTGCATTATGGTAGAGTTTATACTCCGCTACATATTAAGACGTACAATGTCCAAGAAAAAGCAACACTTAGACCGGTAATTGATGATCGAGAAATTGCATCCCTTACAAAGTATTGGGATTCGCATCAGCACTTGCTCGTTCCTCATATCGAATGCGAAAGTTGTCACTATTGCGATAGCGATTGCGACTTTAAGATTCGAGCAAATGCAGACTTTATTGCAACTCGACTTATTAACGAATATTTGTATGAACTGCAAGACAAATCTGCTTTCGTTAAATTCCTTGTTCGTATGGACAAGCCGATAAGCGATCTGTTGGCGGAAACAGCATCTATTCCTTTTAGCAAAAGACTTGCTAATTGTATAAAGATTAAATTTTTACGCAAAGCAATGCTTGTAAAAAATTATGGAATAACAAAGAATGAGTATAAAACTATTCTTAAACATCCTAACTTTTTAAAGCATGATTAGTTTACCTAACCTTATGTAAAGGAGGTTAAAACATGGGTGATGAGTTTGATACTTCTGTAGACACATCATCATTTGACGACACAAGTTCTGATTTTTCTGATACAAGCAGTTTTGATACATCGACTGATGTTGGAGAAATTATGGATGATAGTTCGTTTGAGGTTGCTGACACTATTGATGAGTCTGACTTTTCTGATTATGACGTGAGTGGTGATACATCAGAAGTGGATGATTTACTGAGCGACACCTCCGATGAATATATTGAAACCCTTGATACATCTGACCTTGATTCTGATGTAACTGAAAATGAAACCGAAGACATTGAAAGTCTTATGGATGATACAGTTACAGATGAGTTTTCTGAAGTAAGTGACACGCCGGAAGAAACAGATTTAGGTGTTGAATCGGATATCGTAGATCTTATGGATGAAGCAGCTCTCGAAACCGCCGATGTAACGACTGATGTG
>CALFTN010000050.1 GCA_937916395.1 uncultured Clostridia bacterium
GCTTTTAAATGTTTTATATGTGAACGGTTTTGCATTATAGGATTATAGAAATTTTCCTTATGACTTCTTCCTCTGCCGGCCGGAAGAGTTTGATACCAATTTTTTTGATTCTCACTGCCGAAAATCCAACCGCTATAGTTTTTACTTTCAAAGACAAAAAGACCTTTTGGTGAAATCATTAAAACATCAATTTCTGTTGTTTCGCCATTATCTTTAGGAATGTAAATGTTGAAAAGGAATTTTGAGCCTTCAGATTCAAAATGCTTTAAACGCTTGTAGGTATAATATTCACCATATCGTCCTATGTCATTTCTAACAGAAAGATAAGAGAGTTTTGTGATTTGATAATATGCACCTTTTTTATATTCCTTATTTTTTATTACAAGAAAAACAATTACAATAATAACCGGAATCAAAACTACGGGATTAATTAATAAGAGAATTATTTGAAAAACAGATGATAAAAGTGCTTGGAATATTTCTTGTAAAGGCATAAAGCAAACTCCTCTTTATTAATTATATAAAAGAAAAAAGCGGGGAAAATCCCCGCCAGTCGGTGGACCAGGGTCTCACGACCAGCCCCTTGTTATTTTATAGTATATCATAAATGATGAAAATAGTCAAGGAATCAAAGTTCTTCTGGATATCAAAAATAAATGCGAAAGAAGTTATAATCTTTGTTCATTTAAAAATTTCAAATCATTTTAGAATCAACCAAAAATGATTGGAGAATGTGAGAGCGTATAAATAAATGTTTATATATTTATCTGCGAAGCAGACACCGAACTTCTTCACTGTTCACTATTACTTATTACTTCCAAAAATCCTCTATCCAAAAAAGCAGAGAATAGCGAAAAGTGAAGAGTGAAGAGTGAAAAAGTAAAAATCCCCATTCTTACGAATGAGGATTTTTGGTGCGGGTAGCAGGACTTGAACCTGTACACCTTTCGGCACAAGAACCTAAATCTTGCGTGTCTGCCAATTCCACCATACCCGCATATATTAAGTAAGAAGTAAGAGTGAAAAGTGAAGAAGTGTTTGGTTTGATTGAAACAGAATTTTGAAAATTCTGTTTCAATCATTTCTTTTTTATTATCTTACACTATAGAGCATTTCGGTGTAGCTTGGGTAAGGCCAATCTTCACGTGCTACAACGGTTTCTAATTCGTCAACAATTTCTCTCAAAGTGTTCATAGCAGGAATCATTTTATCGTTATAATAATCAGCTTCTGCCTGATTTGTTGTGAAATCGTCACTTTTTTCTGTTAATTGCTCGAGAGTTTTAAGTGCTCTGCCTAATTTCATAGATAATTTTGAAATTTTAGCTAAGAGAGTTTTTTCAACCGAGCAATCCATTTCAGGACCGATAGCTGTAAGTGAATTGATTTCATTTGCAACCTTACCCTTGAATTTAATAACTGCAGGGAGAATATCTCTTCTTGTCATTTCGAGCATTGTGAGTGCTTCAATCTTTAATGTTTTTGAATATGTGTTGAGTTTTACATCACGTCTTGAAACGAGTTCACTTTCAGTAAACACCTTGTGTTTTGTGAAAAGGTCAATAGCCTTTTTATCTGTAATATATGGTAAAGCCTCAGCAGTTGAGTTAAGTGCAAGTAAACCACGTTTTTTAGCTTCTTTGTGCCATTCTTCTGCGTAGTTGTTACCATTGAATATAATTCTTGAATGCTTTTTTATTGTCTTTTTAATAAGCTCAAGAACGTCTGTGTCAAAGTCTTTTGAATTTTCGAGCTCGTCTGCAAATACTCTTAATGATTCTGCAATAGCAGTGTTAAGAATGGTGTTTGTATCCGCAATAGAAGCAGAAGAACCGAGCATTCTGAATTCAAATTTATTACCAGTGAATGCAAAAGGAGAAGTACGGTTTCTGTCTGTTGTATCCTGTGGTAATTTAGGTAATACTCTTGCACCGATTTCAAGGTCAGATGGCTTTCTTTCTTTATAAAGCTCGCCTTTTTCAAGTGCTTCAAAAATTGCTGTTAATTCATCACCTAAGAAGATTGAAATAACTGCTGGTGGAGCTTCGCCAGCACCAAGACGTCTGTCATTACCAGCGGTAGCAACAGAGGCTCTTAAAAGCTCCTGATAATCGTCAACTGCTTTAATAACTGCAGTAATGAAAAGTAAAAATCTTGTGTTCTGAGATGGTGAATCACCAGGGTTTAAAAGATTGATTTTATTATCTTCACAAATAGCCCAATTGTTGTGCTTACCACTACCATTGATTCCCTCAAATGGTTTTTCGTGAAGAATACAAACCATATTGTGTCTGTCAGCAACAGTTTTCATCATTTCCATAATAAGCTGATTGTGGTCTGTTGCAACGTTGGCAGATGTAAAAATAGGCGCTAACTCGTGCTGTGCGGGAGCAGTTTCGTTGTGTTTTGTTTTAGAGAGAATACCTAACTTCCAGAGCTCTTCATCAAGCTCTTTCATATATGCAGAAACACGTGGTTTGATTTTACCAAAATAGTGGTCATCAAGCTCCTGACCCTTTGCAGAACGGCAACCAAAAAGAGTACGATTGCAAAGCTTTAAGTCAGGACGTTTATTGTAAACGTCTTTATCTATAAGGAAATATTCTTGTTCTGCACCGACAGTAGTTGTAACTCTTGTTACGCCTGTTTCACCAAATAGTCTTAGAACTCTTAAAGCTTGCTTGTCTACTGCTTCCATTGAACGAAGAAGTGGAGTTTTCTTATCGAGAGATTCGCCACCATAAGAGCAGAAAGCAGTAGGAATACATAATGTATCGTCTTTAATAAATGCGAATGAAGTAGGGTCCCATGCAGTGTAACCTCTTGCTTCAAATGTTGAACGAAGACCGCCATTAGGGAGAGATGAAGCATCAGGCTCACCACGAACGAGAGTTTTACCTGAGAATTCAAGCATAACCTTACCACCAGAAACAGGGGTGATAAAGCTGTCGTGCTTTTCAGCGGTAACATCTGTCATTGGTTGGAACCAGTGTGTAAAATGAGTTGCACCCTTTTCAACAGCCCAGTCTTTCATTGCGTTTGCTATGACGTTAGCTGTATCAATATCAAGAGTTTTACCGTCTTTGATTGTTTTTATAAGAGAACGATAAGTATCTTTTGGTAAACGGCTTTGCATAACAGTTTCGTTAAAAACCTGACAGCCGAATATTTCTTGAATATTTGTCATTCCAACCACTCCGTTTTAAAATTAAAGTTTAAAATAACTATACAAATAAATATACCATTTTTTGTGTAAAATGTCAATCACCAATTATCAATATGACTACGTTTTATTGCACCAATAATTTTTTGTGGAACATCTTCATATTGTTCATTTAATTGTTTTATAAGATTTTTCACATCTTCACGCCGTGTATTCTCATTAGCAGGGCATTTGCTTTTGACAACTGGCAATTTAAGACGCTTTATAGCTAATTCAATATCGTTT
The DNA here is from genome assembly GCA_937916395.1 of uncultured Clostridia bacterium. Classification (GTDB taxonomy): domain Bacteria; phylum Bacillota; class Clostridia; order Oscillospirales; family Acutalibacteraceae; genus DTU089. Next base: position 3,448 of record CALFTN010000050.1, read on the forward strand.
TCAGTTAAATGTATAAGTGGTCTTATCATAGTAATATCTTTTCTTGAAAGATATGTAACAGGTTGAAAACATCCAATTCTTGCTTCACTTAAAAGGTTCATTAAAAAAGTTTCAGCGGCATCATCAAGATGGTGACCTAATGCAATTTTGTTACAACCTAATTCTTTTGCGGTGTCATGAAGAATTCCGCGTCGCATTCTCGCACAAAGACTGCAAGGATTGTTTTCTTTTCGTACATTGAAAATAATATCAAAAAGCTCAGTTCGTCTTATTTCATAATGAATATTATATTCATCGCAGATTTTCTGGATTTCAGAAAAATCACCATCTGTATTGTTGAAACGCATATCAAGAGTAATAGCGACTATTTCAAAATTTACAGGATAAAATGCTTTTAAACCACATAGTGCTTTGAGAAGCAGAACAGAGTCTTTACCGCCGGAAACACCAACTGCAATTTTGTCGCCATCTACAATCATATTGTAAGTGTCAACCGCATTTCTGACACAACCTAAAATTCTTTGCACTTTCGTCACCACGCTTTGTTTTGATATGTTAGTATTTTAGAGTTTAGATGGGGATTTGTCAATAGTCAGGTTCAGGGTTTTAGGAATTCAGGATTATCTTGTATCGATATAAGAAAAACAAACAAAAACTAAAAATGTATTGCTATTTGTTATACAAATGTGTATAATACTATTGAAAGGTGGTATGAATTATGGCTACAAAAACTGCAAATGTATTAGCGCGTGTAGAACCAGATGTAAAAGAACAAGCTGAAGAAATAATGTCGCAACTCGGCATTCCTGTGTCTGTTGTGATTAACATGCTTTATAAACAAATTATTATGAAAAAGGCAATACCATTTTCCTTGTCGGTATCTTCTATGCCTACAACCCTTGATGAAATGGATATTACAACATTTAACTCTGTGATGGTAAATGGTTTAAAACAATCAAAAAATGGTAATTCAAAAGATGCTAATGATGTTTTTTCTGCACTTCATAAGGAGCTTTTGAATGAATAATTATAAAGTGAAAATTACCGAGCAAGCAGAAGTGCAGTTAAGAGAAATTCTTTGTTATATAAGTAATACTCTGAAAGAGCCTGATATAGCAATGAGTCTTTTTAATGAAATTCAAAAAAATATATTATCTCTTGATGTTATGCCCAAAAGAATAGCACTTATTGATGAAGAACCATGGCGAAGCTATGGTATACATAGAATGACAGTGAAAAATTTTCTTATTTATTTTTGGGTTAATGAAGATTTGAAAGAGGTTCACATTACCGCTGTGATTTATGGAAAACGAGATCAACTTAAGCTGTTAGAGAGAATTAAATTTTGACTATTATAATCTAATACCCCCAAAAAATTTGAAATTCACTATTGACTATTGAACAGTAGTGTGATATTATGTGGTTGTAGGGTACTGATTATTGCACAGTACTCACAAAAATAAAAGGGGTTGATTTTTATGAAAAACAAATTTATTAATGAACTTGCGCACAGGCTTTTACTAGTAGCAGGTTTCGATGAAATGAAGGGGGTGTTAGAGGATTACTCTGGCTTTATGGGCGAGAGTGGAGGTAACGAATCACCAAAGGAAATTGTGAATTCATTAGGAATAAACAAGACTAAAGGGTACGTTATCAGTATAATATACTTTGCATTATTAGTTATATCTTTTTTTGCTATGGATAGTATAAGGGTTAGAGGCATTGATATGTTAGGCTTCTGTTCAATTGTTTTGTTGCTAATGTGTGTACTGTTTTTATTTGGTACATATTCAATTTGGGGAAAGAAATTAAGCCTTGTATCTCAATATAGCAGTTTAAAGCAAAAAGATAATATCTTTGTGATTGCTTTATCAACAATTCCATTTATAATAATTGTTGGTTTTTCTATATTTATGATTTTATCTCTTAATAGCTTTATTTCCCACTCAACACAAATGCTTACAGGTTTTATAATCGATATTTCTTTTTTAGTGTTATTTGTATGTGGAATTATTAGTTTAGTTCTTATGTTTTTAAAAGGTTCAAAGTACTTTTTGAGTACAACCATAAGTTACTGTGCATTTGCTTGTCTTGTGCAGATGGAAGTTCTTTGTATGTGTTTGAGTGATATTAGCTTAGTGCAGAAATATACTTTGTTTATTCTTTCTTTTTTAGCTGAATTTCTTATATTTGTGATAATAGCACTTATCTTAAATAAGAAGCTTGGGGTGTTGAGAAAATGAATGCACAAATAAAAAAAGGAATACTCGAAATGTGTATTCTCTGGATAGTTAAAGAAAGTAAATCTATTTATGGGTATGACCTTATAAAAAGAGCCGGTGAAGATTTTCCGGAGGTTAATGAAAGTACGTTTTATTCTATATTGCGAAGACTTGAGCAAGGCAGTGCTTTAAAATCAACTGTTGAAAAAAGCACAGAAGGACCACCTAGAAAATATTTTTCTATTACTGCTTCTGGTGAAATTGAATTGCAAGAACTCATTACTGAGTGGAATGAATTGAAACGGATAATGGAAGGTTTGGGAATAAAATAAAAAATCCCACAAAGGATCTAATTCCTTTGTGGGTGATGTTTCAACCTAAAGTTTGAAGTGATGTTGTAAAAAATTACAGTGATGTTTTTGATTAAGTATCAAAAGTGATGTTAAGTTCGCTACTTATAATTTGCGAAGCAAACATCATTACGAAGTAACATCACTGCCTTAGGCAAATTCACTTGCTGAAAGCAAACTTAGTTTCGGTGTAGCATAATTGCTACACCGAATTTTTAATAACCAAAAGGATTAAATGGGAACTGTTCAAAGTAATCTTCAGCAGATTGTTGCTGTTGTTCTGTTACAGGTTCGTTATAAACTGTGTTGCCTTTATCTTCTACTAAAGTAATTTCAGCATCAAAGGTAGTAGCAACTGTACCGCTGTTATTAAGACGAACAACAGTAAGTGTTAATTTATCGCCAACCTTGGCATTTTCAATAGCTTCTAAGAGAATTGCAGTGTCATCGAGCTTTTTGCCGTTAACCGCTGTAATAATATCACCAGTTTTTATGTTGGTTTCATTAAGACTACTGTTTGTTGCAATACTTGCTATTACAATAGAGCCATAAGGGAGATTGTTTTTCCATGCAATAGCTGAATAAGTTGAATCTCCTGAAACTGCATAATATTGAATACCAAGCATTGGTCTGTTTGTAACATAACCGTGCTCAATAATCTGGTTATAGATTTCAAGAACCTTTTCAGATGGAACTGCAAAGCCCATACCTTCATAATCTGTATCTGCAATTTTTGAAGAGTTGATACCTATAATCTGACCGAATTCATTTACCAAAGCACCACCAGAGTTACCAGGGTTAATTGCAGCTGTGTGCTGAATACAAGGTAAATCATAATAGCCGTTAGAAGAGGTTGCAATTGGTCTGTCAAGAGATGAAACAATGCCGTCTGTAAATGACCCAAAGAATTCTGTACCACCAGGGTTACCAATTGCGTAAACAGCTGTGCCGACTTTAAGTGAGTCAGAATCACCGAAAGTAGCAGCCTTAAAGCCTGTTTTCTTAACTCTTACAACGCCAATATCTGTTTTAGAGTCAATTCCCACAATATCTGCATCTAATTCAGTTGAATCGTGGAATTGAACCTGAACGTCAACGCCTTTATCAGCAATAACGTGGGCACAAGTAATAATGTATGTGTAACCGCCTTTTTCACCAACTATAACGCCAGAGCCTTCACCTGCTTGTTGATTCTGGTAATAAACGAGGATACCAACGTTTGATTCTTTAACAGCATCATAAATTTGTGTAGGTGTCATAGAACCCTTGCCTGAATATTCTTTTACATCATAAGGTGATTTTTCAATATCAGGTATAGCACCTTCGATTTTTTGATTGCTTTGTGAGGAATTAGCACCATTAGCACCAAATTGTGTGTTATCACCTGAAATAGCAGTTCCTATCAATATAGAAGCAACTGCAACGCAGAGAATAATAAGAATTGCAAAAACAGTTTTACCAGTTTTGGATTGCTTTTTCTTTATTGGATTTTCAAAAGGTGTAGTGTTATAAGTTGGGTTTTGAAACTGAGTGTTTGGTGCAGTGTTGAATTGTGGTTGCTGGTTATATGTTTGGTTAAATTGTTGATTATTGGTGTAACCAGCAGGTGATGTAGGATAAGTCATATTACCCTGATAGTTGTTGCTCGGTTGAGAGAAGCTCTGGTTCTGGTAATATTGATTTTGTTGTGGTGGAGTAGCAGGGTTTGTGCCACTCGCATTAGTGTTTTCATTTTGTTGTGGGTTATTTTGATTTACAAATTCGTCCATTAAAAAGTGCCTCCGTTTCTGCCATTTTAAAATAGCAGAAGAATATTGAAATTATATTGAATATAATAATTTACTTTGGTAATTTAACCGTGAATTCAGTGAATTGATTTTTTTTGCTTTTTACAGTGACCTTGCCACCATGAAGCTCTACAATACTTTTTACAAGGTGAAGTCCAAGACCGGTGCTTTTTGTGTCAGCACTTCTTGATTCATCTACTTTATAAAAACGGTCAAATATATTTTTTATGTGTTCAGGTGGTATTCCCGAGCCTGTGTTGCGTATAGAAAAATAACAGTTTTCAGAATCTTTTTTTGTTTCAACCGTGATTTTACCATTATTATCTGTAAATTTAACTGCATTATCAACTAAATTATAGATGACCTGATCAAGCATTGATTGGTCAGCAGGAGCAGTAAGGTCTTCTAAATTTTCAAGGCCTTCAACAGTTATATTTTTTTCTGTAATAAGCTGTTCAAAGGTTAAGAAAGTATTTAAAAGATTATTAGAAATATTGAAGCGCTCAATGTTAAGTGTGAGATTTCCTGTTTCAATTCTTGAAATATTGAGCATTGCGTTAACCATTTTAGAAAGTCGTTTTACTTCTGAAGAAACAATTTCTAAGTAGTAGTTTTGTTTCTCAGGTGGAATAGTACCATCCAAAATACCATTAATAAAACCACCAATAGTCGTCATTGGTGTTTTAAATTCGTGAGAAACGCTTGAAACGAAGCTTCGTCTCGAATTTTCAAGAGCTTCAAGAGACTCTGCCATTGAATTGAACTCAATAATGAGTTCTGTCATTTCATTTTGCTCTGTAGGTTCAGGAACTTTATATGAAAAGTCCCCAGACGAGTAACATCTGGCAGCGTTTGCAAGCTCTCTTATAGGCTTTGTCATTTTGTCTGCTAAGAAGAAAAGCGCTGATGTAAGTATGACGAGTGCAATAACAGCGGCAGATAAAAAAGACGTTAAAAGCTTTATGAAATAAGTGGTAAGCTCACCAGAAACAGGACTTGTGCATACAGTAAAGCCTACAAGTTGTTTTTCTACAATTATAGGTGAAATCGCAACGGCATGAGTTTCAGTGAAAACACCACTCAGAGTAGTGTAATCAGCATAACCGATTGATTCAGCTTTTACAATATAGCCTTTTGGTATGTGAAAATTTTTGTGCTCTTCGCATACTGCTTCTTTAACTGTTTCGTAAGGCTTTTTCATAGTGTCAGCACACGCAATAACATCACCTGAATCATCGCACATAAAAATTGTTGTGTTGCTGGCATCTGATGATAACTTTATATTATTGTAAAACAAAAGAGCGGCAGCTTCAGGATTGTGTAGAGCTAAATCCGAACACAATACTTCTTGAGTAAGATTTGAAATGTTTATAGAGTTTCTTGTGAGATTTGCTAAAGTTTCTTGTTTAGAAAAATTATAAACAAAAACCATAAGTGTCAAACCTGTTATAATAAAACCAGTTACAATTATTACTGCTAAAATAACAAAATATTTAAGAAAAAAAGCACCGCGTTTATTTGTTTTGCGTTTAGAAATGAAATTAGACATAATCACGATTTAGTGTCGAATTTATAGCCGACGCCCCAGATGGTTCGTAATTCCCATTGGTCGGATACGCCTTCTAATTTTTCTCTCAAACGTTTTACGTGAACATCAACTGTTCTTGAGTTTCCGTAATATTCAAATCCCCATACTTCATCAAGAAGCTGGTCACGCGTGTAAACTCTGTTAGGATTGCTTGCAAGGTGATAAATAAGCTCTAACTCCTTTGGTGGAGCATCAACAAATTCACCATTTATTTTTAATTCGTAGTTAGTAAGGTTAATTGAAAGCTTATCATAAGTAACAACCTTATTAGCAGTTTCTTCTGAATTAACCATAGGTGCAGTTCTTCTTAAAACTGCCTTTATTCTTGCAATAACCTCTTTTGGTTCAAATGGTTTTACAATGTAGTCATCTGCACCGAGTTCAAGACCCAAAACCTTGTCAAATACTTCACCTTTAGCAGTGAGCATTATTATAGGGGTTTGAGAGGTTTTTCTTATTTCTCTGCAAATCTGCCAACCATCAAGCCCCGGAAGCATAATATCCAGAAGAATCATATCAGGATTAAAACTGTTGAAGGTTTCTAAAGCTTTCAAACCATCGTTAACTACTTCTGTAACAAAGCCTTCTTTTTCAAGATATAATCTCAAAAGCTCGCAAATATTGACTTCGTCATCAACTATAAGGATTTTTTCTGTTGCCATAAAAACACCCCTTTATATCTAATTTTTTACCATTATAATCCAAATTTTACAGAAAATTATGAACAGAATTTAAAGAAATGTGTAATTCTAGTATTAGTAAATATATGCAAATTATTTTTTCTTCTTTTTGTCTTTTTTATTTGAATCTGTTTTCTTAACAGATTTTGTTCTTCTTCTCTTAACAGTTATTCTGTAGTAAATGTAACCACCAATTGAAGCAGCAATAACTAAGAATGCTGAGAAGTATATTACAACTGTTTTAATTTGTTCTTTGTCAATTTTAGGCTGGGCAGATGAATCAAGCGTTGTTGTTACTTCATCAAGCTTTCCTATTGTAACAATTCCGTCTGCACCAAGTATGTAGCCGAAGCCTTCAGGGAGAGTTTCTTTAACAGAATCACTGATAACATTACCCTGGTTATCAACCAACTGACCTTGCTCGTTAATGTGCAAAATTTGTGCAGGTGGTGTGTTCACAGCGTTTTGCATAGTGAGTGTAGGGTCTAAATAATCATAGCTTGGTGTAACTGGATTGTTAAGGTTAGGTATTATATCGGTTCCTATATTTGAAACAATACCAGTGACATCTTTGTCATCTGCTGGAGTAGTGCCCTGATAAACGTTCAGTCGGTAAGTTGTACTTTCTTTAGTTGGTCCGTTATACTGAACATCAATAAGAATTATTTGTGTGGGGTCAGCATTTAATGGTACCTTTGCGTATTGTGAAAGATTTACTTTTTTATCGTTAATTTTAACCGTCATATTAGCGTTATCAATAGGTGTGGGATTTATGTAAATCAATTCTCTGAAATGGTCAAGGTGAAGGTCATATTCATAAATATCTGAATAAAACTCCTTTTCCAAATCAAAACGATTTGTTTTTTTGAGAACTATGTCAAAAGCTTCTTCATAGGAGTATTTTGAAGATGAAATTGCAAGCTTCTTGTCTTCATAAGCCATTCTTTGGATTATGTAGTAATGTAATGTTTTTGCTCGGTTTGCTTTGAATGTTGAATCAGGGTCTAACGTTACGTTATATTGAGTGCCAAGCATAGCAGCCATATATTTTATTTGTATTTCTTCATCTGTTGCTGTGTTAACGTCTACTGAAATACCAGAGTTTGAAATAGACATAATTGCAAGTCTTCGAAAAGCTTCATTTCTTGGTATGGTTACAATTTCACGTGAACTTATATATCCGTTTGTATATAAAGCAAAAAGACAGGTGTAATAAACATAGTCTTCAAGACTTATAATTTCGGTGATATTAAAATATTTGTTAACAAAGGCTATAAGTGAACGGTCATCATCACCCATTGCAACCATATACATCATAAGAGCTGCTTCTAATTTAGTACCAGCAGGAATTGTTATTCTTTCTCCCTCTAAAACGTAGAAAAAGTCGTTTTTCCATAAGGCGTAAAGAGCACTTATCATAAAAATAGAGTCTGGGTCTTCTTCTTGCTCTGGTGTGATAATAATACCTTGTTCTCGTAACCAATCAGCTTTAGACTGGTCAGTAGCTTCAGGGTCGGCAATAATAGTAAGAGCACCTAACTGCTGGAAGACGTAAATATATGCAGCACGTTGAGATTCTTCATCAAGAGTGTAATATTCGGCGTATTCTGCTACCTCTTCTTTAAAAGATGGTGCATCTGTTATATATGGGTATTTTGAAACAGGGTATAATGCCTTTTCTGTAACAATACCATCAACAGAAAGCATATTTTCTTTAGCTATAAGCTGACGAAGCCACGATGGGTTATTAGCCTCATATTCATATTGGGTTTTAACACCTAAATTAGTGTTGATTTTTTTTGCAAATTTTTTAGCTGAAGCAATAACAGTGAAGCATGAAAGTGTTGTTATTACAGCTAAAAGTGCCGCAAAAATGCGGTGGGTTAATTTCATCATTATCCTCATTTCTTAAGAAATATTAATCGGCTTACAATTATAACAAATATTGAATGTGTAGTCAATTAATATGGGATTAATTAACAGAAAGTTAAATCTTGGAATTATAAACTGAAAGCAAATACAGTTTTTGAAGAGTATTCTTCACCAGCGTCATAAACACATTTGCACCAGTCCTGATGGTTTGGTGAATCTGGGAATACCTGAGTTTCTAAGCAGAATGAGCATCTTTTGGTGAGCGGTTTTTCAGCTTTGCCGATTATTGTGCCATCAAGGAAGTTACCTGTGTAGAACTGAACACCAGGAAGAGTTGTCTTTACTTCCATTGTGATGCCGGATTTATCACCTTTTGCAACAGCACAGGTTTTTAAGGTTCCATCAAAACCATTAATAATAAAGTTGTGGTCGTAGCCGTTACCATTTTTTATCTGAGTGCATGAAGTGTCGTTTATATCTCTGCCTATTGTTTTTGACTTTCTGAAATCAAAAGGTGTATTTTCCACTTTTTGTGACATAGCAACAGGAATGCTTGTTTCATCAATAGGTGTGAAATAATCTGCTTTTATTTCTAATTCGTGGTCTAAAATATCACCACAGTCAAATCCGTTAAGATTGAAATAAGCGTGATTTGTAAGATTGATTACGGTTTTTTTGTCAGATACTGCGTTATAAGTGAGGATTAACTCGTCATTGTCAGTAAGCTCATAAGTAACACTTGCGTTAACGTTGCCCGGGAATCCATTGTTACCATCTTTACTGAAAAGTGTAAAGGTTACAGCCTTGTCAGATACTTCTTTACCATTCCAGATAGCCGAAGAATATTCACCACCACCGTGAAGGCAAGTAATACCATTATCATTCTTTGTGAGGTTATATTCTATACCGTCAATTGAGAATTTTGCCCCTTTTATTCGGTTTGCATATTGACCAACAACAACACCCTGGTAGTCGCTTCTTTCAACGTGACCCTCTAATGTGTCGTGTCCAGATAAAACATCAATGAAATTGTCGTTTTTGTCTTTTACAAAAAGCTTTTCTAAAGTGGCACCCTTTTCGATGATTTCTGCTTTCATGCCATTTTTATTTGTTATTGTAAAGGTGTTTACCTTTACATTATTTAATTCTCCGTATAATGATTTTGAAACTGCCATAATTGCCTCCAAAAAAATAAATATATATCAATTTTACAATAAGTTAGAATAGCTTGTCAAGAAAGATTGATTATTTTTTAATATTATAGTATAATAAGGTGAATTTCTATGAAAGGATGTGGAAATATGGAAGCTTTTTTTGACGGATTTATAACTGTTTCAAGATATATGCTTCTTATTATTGCTCTTTATGTTGTTTTAAGAGCGGTTATTTCTATGTTCTTAAAAAAGGCTAGTGACCCTGTAAGAGGCAGGCTTATAAATGAAGTTACAGGTGAAGTTATTACGCTAAGGGACAGAGAATGTTCTATTGGTAGAAATAAGGCATGTGATATTGTTCTTGGGTTCGATACGATTTCACGTCTTCATGCTGTTATGGCATTCAGAAATAAGGGCTTTTTGATTTTTGACACTAACTCAAAGTCTGGTGTAACTGTTAATGGCGAGAAAATAAAGCGTAAAGCGAATGTTTATGATGGCGACAGAGTTGGTTTCGGCGGTCTGGAATACACACTTTCTGTTAATAAATTCAAATATATAAAGGATAAAAGTTCCAGAATTGCAAGACCAAGTTATTTTTTACTATTTCTTCTTATTTCAGTTTATAATGTCATTGAACTGCTTCTGACTTCCTTTCCGGATGGTAAGTTCGCATTTTTGGTTGCATTTGCTTTCCTCGGTATGATTATTCTGATGTGGGGATATTATTTTCTTGCATCAATGTTAATGAGAATAACTACTTTTGAATTGGAAACAATTGCATTTTTATTTGCGTCAACTGGCTTAGGGATTGTTGCAAGTATTTATCCTGACGGTGCATTGAAGCAGTTTTTTGCCATTGTTATAGGTGTTGTAGGTTTTTGTTTTTTACTAACACTTTTAAGATTTATAGACGCAATAAAAGTGATAAGGTATATTGTTGCGGTTGGTGCAATAGGACTTTTAGCTGTTACGCTTCTTGTAGCAGAGCCAACAAATGGGGCTCTTAGCTGGGTTAATATCGGCGGTGTATCATTACAACCATCAGAATTAGTAAAGGTTGCATTTATTTTTGTAGGGGCGGTAACCCTTGAAAGATTGCAATCTGTAAGGCATCTTACACTTTATATGATTTTTGCTGCTGTTTGTGTTGTAGAATTATTTTTAATGTACGATTTCGGTGCGGCACTCATCTTCTTTTTTACATTTATTGTTATTGCATTTATGCGTTCAGGTGACATAAGAACGATTATGCTTATTTGCATAGGAGCTGCATTGGGAGCTGTGCTTATTATACTGTTTAAACCTTATGTTGCAGCGAGATTTTCAGGCTATTTACATATATGGGAAAATATGGATACAACAGGCTATCAGCAGACAAGAACGCTTATTTATTCTGCGAGTGGTGGTCTTTTTGGCTTAGGGCTTGGTAACGGAAAATTGAGAACAATTTTTGCTGCAGCAGAAGACTTGGTCTTTGGAGTTGTGTGTGAAGAATTTGGTATGATAATGGGATTTTTAATTCCTGTAACTTTCATTTTTGTTGCTGTTGCAACAGTAATAAACTCACAAAAAGCTAAATCTTCTTTTTATGCAATAAGTGGTGTTGCGGCTATTTCTTTGCTTCTTTTCCAGAGTATGCTCAATATCTTTGGTGTAACAGATTTATTGCCTCTTACAGGTGTTACCTTACCGTTTATAAGCAAGGGTGGTTCAAGTATTATTTGTTGCTTCTGTCTTCTGGCATTTATTAAATCGGTTGATGTAAGAACATTTTCTAACTTCAAGCCTGATTCAGAGAGACCAATACCAAAACAAAAAAGGAGAGTGACAGATGAAATCGACAACTAAAAGAGCGTTTGTTGTTTTTCTCCTTGTAGCATTTTTTAGTGCAGGGCTTGTTTATCTAGCGGTGAATTTAGGCAGAAATGCAGAAAAATGGGCAACATTAAGAGCTAACACACATCTGGTTAATGATGGTAGCTTTATTGGTGCAGGTAATATTCTGGATAGAAATGGTGTAGTACTTGCTGAAACTGTGAAAGGCGAACGTGTTTATAATAATTCTGAGAGAATAAGGCGCTCAGTTCTTCACATTGTAGGTGATAGTGAAGGCTTTATAGCATCTGGTGTTCAGACAGCTTATAAAAAAGAACTCATTGGCTACAATCTTGTTACGGGTATTTATTCTCTGAAAAAATATGAACGTGGGAATGATGTTACTTTAACAATAGATTCATCAGTTTCAGCTGTGGCGCTTGATGCACTTGGTAGCAGAAAAGGTGTTGTGGCGCTTTATAATTACGAAACTGGTGAGATGCTATGTTCTGTTTCAAGTCCTAATTTTGATATAAGAAACAAGCCGTCTTCTGAGGATATAGAGAAAAATGAAAATGGTAAATATGATGGACTTTATCTTAACAGATTATTAGATGGACTTTATACTCCGGGGTCTGTTTTCAAAATAATTACTGCTACATGCGTTTTGGAAAATGTAAATGACATTTCTTCGTGGGAATATGAGTGTGAAGGTGAAATGTTTATAAATGGCGTAAGAGTCAGTTGTCCTAAAGAACACGGTAAGCTTAATCTTCAGAACGCACTTGTATACTCTTGCAATTGTGCGTTTGCAGAGCTTTCGAAAAAAATTACGCCGGCACAGTTAGAACAGACTGCACAACAATTTGGTTTCGGCAGAAAATTTAGTTTTGGTAATAGTTTTACGGCTGCGAGTATTTTGAATATTAAGAATGCTAGCGCATCTGATTTGGCGTGGTGTTCGGTTGGTCAGTATACAACTCTCAGCAATCCGTATCACATGCTTACAATTGCTGGTGCTATAGCCAATAACGGAACAGCAAAATTGCCCTTCGTTGTTAAAACTATTTCTTCTCCGTCTGGTAGAAAAATAAGTGAAACTGAGGCAGAAGAAACAGTTTACATTACACCTGAAACAGCAAAAGAACTCAAAAAGATGATGAGGAAAACTGTCAGCGATAATTATGGCGACTGGAATTTCGGTAAGGTAAAAATGTGTGGTAAAACAGGTACTGCAGAGGTTTCTGAAACAGAAAAACCACACTCATGGTTTTTAGGCTTTTGTGAAGACAAAAAAACTCCGTTTGCAGTAGTTGTAGTTGTCGAAAATGGTGGCTGGGGCTCTGCTACGGCGTTGCCAATTGCTTCAAAGGTTCTAAATGAAGCAGTGAAAATAACTTCATAATTATTTACTAATTGTAAATTATTTTTTTATTCTAAAAATTAATTGACTAAAGTTGTTATTTATTGTAGAATGTAGGATAATTGTGCTTTAAGTTTTAAGCAATATAATATAAATGATATTGAAAGGCTGAATTTAATGAGCTTTATAGAATTTGACTCGGTTTATAAAACCTATAAAATGGGCGAGGTTACAATCAATGCTGCAGACGGAGTTACTTTTAATATAGAACAAGGTGAGTTCTGTATTATTTTAGGTGCTTCTGGTGCTGGTAAAACTACCATTCTTAATATTTTAGGTGGTATGGATAACTGCGATGACGGTAAAGTTCGTGTCGGCGGTGATTTAATAAATGAATATGACAATAAAAGCCTTATAGAATACAGACGCTTTGATGTTGGCTTTGTGTTTCAGTTTTATAATCTTGTGCCTAACCTTACAGCACTTGAAAATGTTGAGCTTGCAACACAGATTGGTGAAAAAGCGCTTAATCCTGTAAAGGTTCTTGAGAGAGTGGGCTTGGGTGAAAGACTTGATAACTTCCCGGCACAGCTTTCTGGTGGTGAACAGCAACGTGTTTCTATTGCGAGAGCACTTGCTAAAAACCCTAAAATACTTCTTTGCGACGAACCTACAGGTGCTCTTGACTATAACACCGGTAAGCAGATATTAAAGCTTTTGCAGGATACAAGCAGAGAATCGGGTATGACAATTGTTGTTATTACTCACAATGCGGCGTTAGCACCAATGGCAGACAGAATTATTACTGTTAAAAGTGGTCGTGTTGTTAAAAATGAAGTAAACGAAAATCCTGTTTCTGTTGAAGAAATAGATTGGTAATTTGTTTTTACATTGTAAATTAGAAAGGATTTTTGAGTAATGACAAGAGCGTATGCGACCGATACGATACGTTCCATTAAAAAGACTATAAGCCGTTTTATTTCAATAGTTGCAATAGTTGCTTTAGGTAGTGGTCTTTTTGTGGGTCTTAATTCTGTATCGACTGATATGAAGGAGTCCGCGAATACATATTATGAAGAACATAATCTTATGGATTTAAGATTACAGTCTTTCATTGGACTTTATGAAGAAGATTTGAATAAAGTACGTCTTATAGAAGGTGTCAAGGCTGTTCAGGGAATGAAATTTGTTGATGGCTTTGTGCAGGTGCCTACTGAAGATGGCGAGGATTTTGAAGGTATAGTTGATATCGATGGTTCAGAGCTTACTGTGCGTGTGTTCGGTATGGATATGAATCAGGTTTATGATTTTCAGTTGAATGGCGTTGATGATGAATCTTATATCAACAGGCTTAAGCTAGTTGAAGGTAAATATCCTGAAAATGCTAATGAGTGTGTAGTAACCTGTAGTGCTCTTACTACGCCAGACCAGTTTAAAATAGGCGAAAAAATCAAAGTTGTTGGCGATGATGAGGAGATTTCTTATTACTTAAGGGCTAACGAATTTGAAATTGTTGGTATTGTGCTTTCGCCTTACTGGGTTTCATTTGAACGTGGTGCCTCGACAGCGGGTAGTGGTAAATTAGGTGATTTCATTTATGTTTCAAATGAGGTTTTTCAACCTAGGATTGACTACTACAGCGAAGCATATATAACACTTAATGATACAGAGGATTTAATTGCATATACAGATGAGTATGATGAATATGTAGAAGAAATGCAGAACACAATTCTTCTTGCTTCTGATTCAATTGTAAGAGAAAGAGCCGCTTCGCTAGGTGTTGGTCTTCCACAAAAACTTATTAAAGCAAAAAATCAGATTGCTAAAGCAGAGGCTGGTATTGACAGTCAGTTAGCGGATGCAAGAAAGCAGATTGAAGACCTCAAGGAACTTGAAATTTCAGGTGAAGAAAAAATTGCGGCTGCACAAAAAGAGCTTGAAGAAAAATATGCGGCTGCACAAGCACAGCTTGATTCAGGTAGTAGTCAGTATTTAGCTGCTGTTAATGAATATAACTCAAAAATTACTCTTGTTGCAGATAGACGTGCTGAGCATACCGCAAAAACAACAGAGTATAACAATAATAAAGCAAAAGCTGATAGTGCAAAAGACCAGCTTGATACAGCTAACTCAGAGCTTTTGGCTGCCAAACTTAAAATAGAAACCACAGAAGCGTTGATAGGTAGTACTCAGTCAACACTTGATTCTATTAAAAATAATCAGAATGTTTCTCAGGAAGACCTTGATTTGGATAAAATGGCAGAGCGTCTTGAAGAAACTAATCCAGAACTTGCAAAAATTCTTTTTTCTGCATCTAACCTTACAGGTCAGGGTATGGCTGCGGACGTTATCGTAGAAACAGAAGCGTTACTCGAGCAATATAACACAGAGCTTGTTGTTGCTGAAGAGACTTATACTAAGAGCAAGGCAGAATATGATGAGAAATATGCCGAATGGTATGAAGCAGACCAACAACTTAAATCTGCAAAAACTCAGCTTGATAATGCTGATGCTCAGTTGAAATTAGCTGAAACACAGTTATCTCAATTTAAAGACCAGATACAGTCAAGTGGTTTTGACCTTCAATTTGGTTCTTTGAAGGCTCAGACTGAGTATAACAATGCACAGACACAGTTGACTCAGCAAACAATGTTGCTTCAGAATATTCAGGAAACTCTTAAAAATGCCCAGAAAAAATTAGAGAAGGCTGAAGAAGAGGCAAACGCTAAATTGGGTATTGTTAAAACAGAATACAGCAAGGGTATTGCTTTACTTGAAACCATTAACAATGGTGCTTCGTGGTCAGTTTATGACCGTGATGATTCGCCAGGTTACACAGGCTATGGTGATGCAGCGGAAAATATGCAGAAATTGGCATATATTTTCCCAACCTTCTTCTTTATTGTATCAACACTTGTTTGTCTTACAACTATGACAAGATTGGTTGAAGAGCAAAGAACTCAGCTTGGTACAATGAAGGCTTTGGGTTACGAAGATAAAACTATAATAAGCAAATATCTCGTTTACGCTTTTTCAGCAAGTACTATTGGTAGCATAATCGGTATTTCAGCAGGCTTCTCAGGTCTTCCACATGCGATTTTTGCAGCGTGGAGTATTATGTATGAGATACCAAAGCTTACAGTACAGCTTCTTCCTGGTTACATTATTTTAGGCCTTATAATTTCAGTAGGTTTAACTACCTTTGCAGCATATCTTTCTTGTCATAAAGAGCTTAAAACACCAGCGTCTATCCTTATGCGTCCAAAGCCACCTAAAGATGGTAAACGTGTTTACCTTGAAAACTTTACAGGTCTTTGGTCTAAGCTTAACTTTACTTCAAAGGTTACAGTAAGAAACCTTTTCAGAAACAAAAAGCGTTTTGCGGTTACTGTTATAGGTATTGCTGGTTGTACTGCGCTTATGCTTTCTGCTTTTGGTCTTCAGAATGCTATTGGTACAGTTATTACTAACCAATATGGTGAAGATGGTGTGGCTCAGTATGATTTACAGGTTGTTTTAAAGGATGGTAAGGAGGATTACACTCCTAACAGTGAAACTGTAAAGAGTATTACAAGTCTTCAGGGAATAGAATCATCAATGCTTGGTTACTTAAAGGTTTGTGAAGGTTATTCTGACAGAACCGATAAGGTTATGGAGGTTGACGTTTTAGTTCCACAGTCCCCCGAAATGCTCAAAACCTTTATAAATATGAAGGATGGTAATAAAGACGTTGCATTTACAGATGATGGTGCTGTAATTACAAGAAAGTTTGCAAATAAAACAAAAACCGAAATAGGTGATACAATCAAGCTTTCGTGGACAGAGGGTGCTAAGAAGGTTGAGTATGAGGTGAATGTTACAGGTATTTCAGATAACTATACATTCCATTATGTATATGTTACTCCTGCAACATATTACAGAATGACTAATACTGTGCCTGATTATAACTATCTTTTCTGTTCTATAAAAGATGATTTTACAGCAGAAAATAAGGCTGCACTCGAAAAGCAGATTGGTGAAATAAATGGCGTTAATGGTACTGTTTACACAACCGTTGTTATTGATAATTTCAACAATATAATTGACGTTCTTACAATTGTTACACTCATTCTTATTTTTGCAGCTATAACTCTTGCATTTGTTGTTCTTTATAACCTTAATAATATCAATATAAATGAACGTATTAAAGAGCTTGCAACACTCAAGGTTTTAGGCTTCTATGATGATGAAGTATCAGCCTATATTTATCGTGAAAATGTTATTTTAACATTCTTTGGTATAATAATTGGTCTTGTTGCTGGTATATTCCTCAACTTTGCTGTTGTAGGTGTTGTAGATATTGATACTGTTACATTCAGTACCGACCTTAAATGGTGGAGCTTCGTACTTGCGGCTTTCTGCACAGTATTGTTTGCTGTAATAGTAAATGTTATGATGCATAAAAAACTTAAGAAAATCAGTATGGTAGAATCATTAAAGTCAGTAGAATAAATCAAAAAGCACTCTGGATTAAAAAATCCAAAGTGCTTTTTATTTTTAGATTATGAATTATTCTTCATCTTCAACAGAATAGGAATCAAATTTTGATTTAGCATAAAGTGAACCGCTTATATACATATTAGCGATGAATTCAGACATAACATCTGGTGGAATAACCATTCCGTCGTCCATCCAGTCAACAACTGTTCCGGTTAAAGCATTAAGAGCAAAATTTAACACAAATCTTCTTGGGTCATCCTGTGAATAGTTTTCCATAGCGATAGGTACTTTTTTTGCTAGATGCTTTTTGATTTTCTTTAAAACCTTGTTGTTAGTATATTCGCGTGTTATAACAAAACGAGCAATAGATGGATTAGCTTTGCAGAAGATAAGGATGTTTTCAATGTATTTTGCAAATGCTTCTGTTGAATTGATGTGTTCTTCTGTACCAATGAGAACATCTTCAAAAAGTTCGTAAGCTTCATCCTGAATCTGGTCTAACATATCCATAATGTCAGTGTAGTAAAAATAGAAGGTTGCACGGTTTATATCAGCAATTTCTGTTAATTCAGTAACAGTAATTTCATTTATTGATTTAGTTTGTAAAAGAGAAAACAACGAATCTCTTAAAAGCTTTTTGGTACGTTTAACACGGCGATCGTTGGTGTTAACCTTTGATAAACGTTCTTCAATATTCGACATATTACTCTCTCCAAGTTAGTTTTTAAACATTATAGCACAAATTTGTTGGATATTCAAGTAAAAAAAGACGTTTTGTCAAAATTCTTAAAAATTCTTAAGAAGAAAATCGGTAAGCGAAATACATATATTGGTTTCAATAACTACTTGATTTTTACATATATAATTGATATAATGTATTAGTGAAAATATTGTCGCTTCAACAGCTGAAGCGTGTTAATTTTGAAGGAGTTGTAAAGATGAAGTACGATGTAGTTGTTATCGGTGCTGGTGTTGTAGGTTCACTTATAACAAGAGAGCTTTCAAAATACAATATGAAAGTTGCAGTGTTAGAGAGAGCAAATGACTGTGCAATGGGTGCAACAAAAGCAAACAGTGCTATTGTTCATGCTGGTTTCGATGCAAAACCGGGTTCATTAAAAGCAAAACTTAATGTTCGTGGCGTTGAACTTATGAAAGTAGCCTGTGAGGAGCTTAACGTGCCACTTAAGAATATAGGCGCATTTGTTGTGGCTTTTTCAGAGGCAGAAATTCCACACCTTGAAGAATTACTTGAGCGTGGTAAAGAAAATGGTGTTCCTGAACTCCAGATTATTTATAGAGATGAGCTTGTAAAAAGAGAACCAAACATCGGCGAAAAGGCAGTTGCGGCACTCTGGGCACCAACATCTTCAATAGTTTGTCCTTATGAATTAACTATTGCAGGTCTTGAAAATGCTGTTACCAATGGTGCTGAATTTTTAAGAAATTGTGAAGTTAAGTCAATATCGCAGAATGACAATAGCTTCATTCTTGATACTACACTCGGCGATATTGAAGCAGAATATGTAATAAACGCTGCTGGTGTTCATTCTGGTAAGGTTGCAGAAATGATTGGCGACACTTCAATTAAAATTGTGCCACGCCGTGGTGACTATTATCTTCTTGATAAATCTCAAGGCGCTCTTGCTTTTAGTACAATCTTCCAATGTCCTACAAAAATGGGTAAGGGTGTTCTTGTTTCTCCTACAGTTGATGGCAACTTGATTGTTGGACCATCTGCTATAGAACATGACGATGGTGATAATGTTGAAACAACAGCAGAAGGATTGGATTCAGTTTACACATCTGCTACTAAGAGTATTCCTGCTGTTTCATTAAGAAATGCAATTACTTCATTCAGCGGTAATCGTGCACACTGCACAGCTGATGATTTTATTATCGGTTCATCTGAGAAAAACAAGAAATTTATAAATGTTGCTGGTATCGAGTCACCAGGTCTTTCTTCTGCACCAGCTATTGCAGAAATGGTAAGTGAGCTTTTAGTTTCACTTATGGGTAATGTAGAAAAGAAAAACTGCTTTAACCCTTTGAGACCGGCACCGGTTCGTTTCAGAGAAATGACAAGTACTCAGCGTGCAAAGCTTGTTGAGAAAAATAAAGCTTATGGCAGAATAATTTGTCGTTGCGAAACAATCACTGAAGGTGAAATTATTGACGCTATTCACGCTCCTGCTGGTGCAAGAGATGTTGACGGTGTTAAGAGAAGAACAAGAGCTGGTATGGGCAGATGTCAGGGTGGCTTCTGTGGTAGCAAGGTTGTTGAAATTTTAGCAAGAGAATTAAATGTTCCTGTTAACACAATAACCAAGTTCGGCGGTAATTCAAATATTATGTACGAAAAGACAAAGTAAGGAGGCAGGAATTATGTTAAATTATGATTTAGTTGTAGTTGGCGGCGGTCCTGCTGGTATGGCGGCGGCGCTTCAGGCAAAAGAAGAGGGCGTAGAAAAAATCGTCATTTTAGAAAGAGCTGAAACACTCGGCGGTATTCTTGAACAATGTATTCACACAGGCTTTGGTCTTCATTATTTCGGTGAAGAGCTTTCTGGTCCTGAATATGCTGGCAGATTTATTGCAGAGGTAGAGAAAACTGATATTGATGTTTATTTGGACACAATGGTTCTCGATGTTTCTAAGGATAATGTGGTTACTGCTGTTAATAATAAAGATGGTCTTGTTCAATTTAAAGCTATCGCAGTAGTTCTTGCTATGGGTTGCCGTGAAAGACCACGTGGTGCACTTTCTATTGCAGGCTCTCGTCCAGCTGGTATTATGACTGCAGGTACTGCACAGAAATATGTTAATATTGATGGATATATGCCAGGTAAAAAGGTTGTAATTCTAGGCTCTGGTGATATTGGTCTTATTATGGCTAGAAGAATGACACTTGAAGGTGCAGAGGTTAAAGTTGTTTGTGAGCTTATGCCTTATTCAGGTGGTCTTAAGAGAAACATTGTTCAATGTCTTGATGACTTTGGTATTCCGTTAAGACTTAGTTGCACAGTTATTGCAACTCACGGTAAAGAAAGACTCGAGGGTGTTACAATTGCTAATGTTGATGAGAATTTAAAGCCAATTCCAGGTACAGAGCAATATATTGAATGTGATACACTTCTTCTTTCAGTTGGTCTTATTCCTGAAAATGAGCTTTCAAATGGTGTTGGTATCCAGCTTGACAGAGTTACAGGTGGTCCTGTGGTTGATGAGTACAGAGAAACTTTACACAAGGGTATTTTTGCTTGCGGTAACGTTTTACAGGTTCATGACCTTGTCGACTATGTTACAGAAGAAAGTAAAATTGCAGGTAAAGGTGCTGCAAATTACATTTTCGGCAAAAAGGATGAAGGCACATATATAAACACTAAAGGCATTAATGGCGTTCGTTATATTGTTCCACAGAAGGTGAATATCAATAATGAAGAAGGCGTAAAGCTTTATTTCAGAGTTGGTCAGGTTTACAAAGGTGCAAAAGTTGTTGTTGAATGTGATGGAAACATACTTTCATCAAAGAAAAAAGTTATGTTGGCACCAGGTGAAATGGAAAACGTTTCTATTACACCAGAAATGCTTAAAAATATGAATGAAAACAGTGAAATCACTGTAAGAGTAGAAGAATAAGGGGGTACTGAAAATGAAAAAGAATTTAATTTGTGTATCCTGCCCATTAGGTTGTCCTATTGAAGTGGAAATCGAAAATGGTGAAATTCTTTCAGTTACAGGTAATACTTGTAAACGTGGAGATAAATATGCTCGTGATGAGCTCACAAATCCTGTAAGAAGTCTTACAACAACAGTAAAGCTTATAGGTGGCGCTTTACCAGTTGTTCCAGTTAAATCATCAAAACCTGTTCCTAAAGATAAGATGTTCGAGTGTATGAAGCTTATAAATGAAGCATCTATAAAAGCACCGGTTAAAATTGGTGATGTTGTAATTAAAGACATTTTAGGTTCAGGTGCAGATATTGTTGTTACAAACAACGATAGTGGAAAATAATTAAATTGCAAGGCAACATTTATTGTTGCCTTGCAATGATACTGAAAAAAGGAAATTTTACATATATGAAACCTTATGAAATAGCGGCTGGGGTAAAACCGTCAAAACGCCAGTTGGAATGGCAGAAAACAGAGTTTTACGGTTTTATTAATATTGGTCTTCCGACAGTTGTTAACAGAGAGTGGACTGACGGTAACGTAAAGCCTGAGAATTTTGTTCCTGAAAAATTTAATGCTGAAGAATGGGTAACATTTTTTAAAGAAGCAGGCTTTAAAGGTATGGTGCTTAATGTAAAGCATCACGATGGTTTCTGCCTCTGGTGTTCTGAGCTTACTGATTATACAGTTGAAAACTCTTTCAATTGGGACGTAGAAGACAGAGATATGGTGAAATTGCTTTCAGATGAATGTAGAAGACAGGGTCTTAAATTCGGTATAGCTATTTCTCCATTAGACAGAAATGCGAGTTGTTATGGTACCGGTGAAGAATATAATGAGTATTTTAAAAAGCTTTTGAGAGAAGTTCTCACAAAGTATGGCGATATTTTCTATGTTCGTTTTGATGGTGCAGCAGAAGCTAATAAAAGTGGTTATATACAGGAATATGATTGGGATGGTTACTACAAAGTAGTAAGGGAATGTCAGCCTGATGCAGTAATTGCTTTGGTTGGTCCTGATGTTCGTTGGTATGGTAACGAATGGGGCGTAATCCGTAAAAATGAATGGAGCGTTGTTCCGAAATACTACAGTATTGAAGAAGCTATAAAGAGAAGCAAAGAGCCACCATCTAGAAAAAATAAAAAACGTGAGAAAAAACACGAAATGGATTTAGGCTCAAGAAAAGCTATAAAGAAAGAATCTGAATTTATATGGTATCCTTGTGAAGTGTCTGTTTCAATGCGTGATAGATGGTATTATCACAAAGAGGATGAATACTCAGCAAAAACAAAAGACAAATTGCAAAAGCTTTATTTGGATTCGGTTGGTTCAAACTGTGCTTTGATGTTAGGTGTACCACCGATGAAGGATGGTAGCTTTGCAGAAATGGATTACCAGATTTTAATGGCATTTGGTAAGAGCCATAAGCAAGCTTATGCTTATAAGGTTTCAAGTATTGCAGAAATTACTGCAAGTAGCTCACTTTCAAGTGAATATGATGTTAAAAATCTTATGAATTCTGATGAAGATAAAACCTGGAAACCTGCACTTGATGACAAGGAACCAGAAATTATATTTACCTTCAATGAAAAAGATATGTTTGACAGAGTGCTTATGATGGAGCACATAGTAAATGGTCAACATATTGAAGAGTATGAACTTTATCTTGATACTGGTGATGGCAAATTCAAGAGGGTAGATAAAGGCGGAGTTGTAGGTTACAAGAGAATACATAAAATAACCCCAACTGAAATAAAAAGAGTGAAAATTAAGTTTACATCTTTCAGGGGCGAGTTAGAGTTACAGGAAGCTACACTTTATTAATGATGAACAGCAATTATAGGTAAGGAGTTGGTAAAATGAAAAGTGTATTGAAAAAAATAGCAGTACTTTTGGTAGTTGCAGTGTTACTTGCTGTTTCTATGATACCTATGGTTGCATTTGAGGTTAAGCGTTATTACGGTGACGTTGATAACGATGGTCTTGTTACAGTTGAGGATGCGAGAAATGTTTTAAGAACTGCAATAGAAATTTCAGAAAACAATCTCAGCGAACATGACTTTGCGGCGGCAGATATTGATTGTGACCAAAAAATAACTGTTACAGATGCAAGACGCACTTTGAGAATTGCTGCACAGTTAGAAGCCAAGGTCTTTATGCCAGCTTATGAATTCAACAAGCACGAGGAAGAATTGTTGGCACTTATAAATGGTTACAGAAAGGCTGAAAGTGATAATGAACTTAAAAATTTAATTCTTTCAGAAGAACTTTCAAAAGTCGCAGACCAGGCTGCATTTGAGTTTGTAACTCAGACAGGCAGTGGTTTAAGACGTGGTGACGGAACATATTACAATACATTACTTGATTCTTATGGTATTCAATATAATTTTGCTGATAAAGTGATGTGTGTTTCAACTACAAGCTATGCACAATGCTACGATAAAATGATAAAAGAACTACAAAGCAACAAAGCTTTTAAAAGCGAAAACTTTGATGAAATCGGCATAGGTGCATATTCGAAAGATGGCAGAACAGTTTATTGGTGCATTATTCTTGTTGGTTGATTTTAAGAATTTTTCTTGCTCGAAAGGAGATATTAAAATGAGCGATTATAAAATAGAAACAAAATGTGTGCAGGGTGGTTATACACCAGGTAATGGCGAACCAAGACAGATTCCTATTTATCAGAGCACAACCTTCAAATATGACACAAGTGAAGATATGGGTAAGCTTTTTGACCTTGAAGCAACTGGTTATTTTTACTCAAGACTTCAGAATCCTACATGCGATTTAGTTGCTGCAAAAATTGCAGAGCTTGAGGGTGGTTCAGCTGCTATGCTTACAGGCTCAGGTCAGGCGGCGTCATTCTATTCAGTATTTAATTTAGCATCTAATGGTGACCATGTTGTTAGCTCATCAGCTATTTATGGTGGTACATATAATCTTTTTGCAGTTACAATGAAGAGAATGGGTATTGAGTTCACATTCGTTTCACCAGACTGCACAGAAGAGGAATTAAACGCTGCATTTAAGCCAAATACAAAAGCTGTTTTTGGTGAAACTATTGCAAATCCTGCTTTAGCAGTTCTTGATATAGAAAAATTTGCAAAAGCAGCACATGCACATGGTGTTCCACTTATTATAGATAACACATTTGCAACACCGGTTAACTGTCGTCCTATTGAATGGGGTGCAGATATTGTTACTCATTCAACAACAAAATATATTGATGGTCATGGTGCTTCTGTTGGTGGTTGTATTGTTGATTCAGGTAAATTCGACTGGATGGCACATGCTGATAAATTCCCAGGGCTTTGCACACCGGATGATAGCTACCACGGCGTAACCTATGCTGAACGTTTCGGCAAAGAGGGTGCGTTTATTACAAAAGCTACTGCACAGCTTATGAGAGATTTGGGCTCAGTGCAATCTCCACAAAGTGCTTTTTATATCAATTTAGGTCTTGAAAGTCTTCACGTTCGTA
Source organism: uncultured Clostridia bacterium (assembly GCA_937916395.1). GTDB lineage: Bacteria > Bacillota > Clostridia > Oscillospirales > Acutalibacteraceae > DTU089. The sequence continues at coordinate 27,917 of CALFTN010000050.1, forward strand.
TAAAGAGACATTGCGAAAACGCTCTTGCAGTTGCAAAATTCTTGCAGGAAAGTGACAAAATTGAATGGGTTACTTACGCTGGACTTGAAGGCGATAAATATTATGATTTAGCACAGAAATATCTTCCAAATGGTACTTGTGGTGTTGTTAGCTTCGGTGTAAAGGGTGGCAGAAAAGCTGCTGAAGAATTTATGAAGAAGCTCAGAATTATTGCTATTGAAACTCACGTTGCGGATGCAAGAAGCTGTTGCTTACACCCAGCAAGTGCAACTCACAGACAGATGAATGACGACGAGCTTCGTGCTGCTGGTGTTTCTCCGGATTTAGTTCGTCTTTCTTGCGGACTTGAGAATGCAGAAGACTTAATTAATGATATTAAGCAAGCTCTAGGTGAGTAAAAGTGCTGAGTGCCAAGTGCGGTCAGTATTATAATAAATGAAAGGGGCAAGAAAGTTGCCTATTAAAATTCCAAACGGACTTCCTGCGGTTGATATTCTTGCGGAAGAAAATATATTTGTTATGACGGATACAAGAGCTATAACTCAGGATATTCGTCCGCTTAAAATATTGTTGCTTAATCTTATGCCTAAAAAAATTGAAACTGAAACTCAGCTTTCAAGACTTTTAGGTAACTCACCATTGCAGGTTGAGTTTGAGTTTATTCATACAAAGTCTCATACCTCTAAAAACACTTCTCAGGAGCATTTATTTGAGTTTTATAAGACATTTGAAGATGTTAAACACAGAAAATTCGATGGTCTTATTATAACAGGTGCACCTGTTGAAAAAATGGAATTTGAAGAGGTTGAATATTGGGATGAGCTCTGCGAAATAATGGAATGGAGCAAAACTCACGTTACAAGCACATTTCATATCTGCTGGGGTGCACAAGCAGGTCTTTACTACCATTATGGTATTAAAAAATATCCATTAAAACAAAAGCTTTCTGGTGTTTATAAGCACGAGGCAGATTATAAAAAGTCTATTCTTTTAAGAGGATTTGATGATGAATTCTGGGTTCCTCAGTCGAGAAATACAACTGTTAAACGTGAGGATATTGAAAAAGTTCCTGAACTTAAAATTATTGCTTCATCAAAGGATGCAGGTGTGTATATTGTAACAACAGATAATGGTAAACAGATTTTTGTTACAGGTCATTCTGAATATGATGCAGATACTCTTAAAAATGAATATTTAAGAGATTTGGCTGCTGGTATTAACCCAAATATTCCAGAGAATTATTTCCCGGATGATGACCCTGAAAAAGAGCCACAGGCAAAATGGCGTTCTCACGCCACGCTTCTTTATGCAAACTGGCTTAACTACTTCGTTTACCAGACTACACCTTATGATATTGAAGAGATAGAATGAAAAAAGCTCTCATCTTTTGATGAGAGCTTTTTGTTGTTAGATGTTAGGCGTTAGATTTTAAATTCTACTGTTTTTGTTTCGTTTTCTTTGAATTCAATTTCTTTTATATTATCTGAAAGTCTACAAGAAACTGTTAATGTCTGTGCTATTTCAGAATGGATTGTAGCAGTAACAGTTGAAGTGTTCATATCCCATTTTAAAGAGTCAATTACACAACGGTTTCTTGTTCTTAAACCACAAATTTCACCAACTTCAAAACTTTCAGGAATTGCAGGTAAAAGTTCAATTTTCTCGTTGTAAGAATAAATAAGACTTTCGTTTATAATCCCTAAGTAACCTATTGCAAAGTCTGTGCAATAACAACTGTTTCTGTCGTAGTCGTGGTTGGTTAATAATGAATCGTAATAAATTCCGTGATTCATAAGGTTTACGAGTGAGTCTTCAACTGCTTTAGAATCTTTAAGTCTTGCACCAATTAATGCTCTGTGAACTAAAGCGTGACTTGCCTGGTTTTCACTTGCTCTGTTTAAAATTGCTTGGTCACACGCTTTTTTGAGTGCTTCGTCATCTTGTGTTTCAAACATTGGCCAAGCACAGTAAAGGTGGCTTAAATGTCTGTGAAGATTATTTTCTGTGAATTCATTTGCTGCCCATTCTTTAAGAGCTCCTGTTTCGTCATAAAGGTACGGTGGGAGTTTCTCTAAAAGGTCTTCCCAATAACTTGTGTCAGCATTTTCTTCAACGCTTTTCATAATTTTAATAAGCATTAAAAGGTTACTTTTACAAGCAGAAATATCTATTGCCGCATTTGTAACAGATGGGCTTGGGTAGTTTTCAGGGTTGTTTTCTGGCGAATAACTTGGAAGAATTGCGTAAGCTTCACCTTCGAGTAATTCAGTTTTACCTTTTTCGTAATGTACTTCACCAATTTTATCGGTGTAATATTCTGGTGACATTATCTGGTCCCAGTAATTTGCAGATTTTATAAGTAAAGGTAAGAGAATTTCACTTCTTAAATCTAAGGAACCTTTTTCTTCTAATGCTTTTATATCTTCATCAGTTAAATCTTCATCAGTTAAAGAAAGAACAGATTTTAAGTTGTTTAAATCGAATTCATCTGTGATTGGGATTTTTACGTCGCCGTAAGAAAGTAAGGTTTCATAAAGTGGGTTTAACATCCACGAAGCACCCGCATTCCAGTAGCGGAAAGGGTAAGGGTAACAAGTTTCTGTTATAACCGCCTTGTCGCCGTCAGTGTTTACTGGTGCCTGAATTGCATCAGTGAACCCGTGAGTTGCTTTGGCATTTTCTTCCCAGTCGGGCATTTGTCTTAAAAGGAATGTTGCGTAGCCTATATAACTTGAAGTCATATTACTTGTGTTAAGCGAAGAGGTCTGCAAATTCACGTTGGCATCCATTGTATATTTGCTACCCCATCCAGGCGCCCATTCACCAGTCCACATACCACCAAGTCTTGAAGTGGAATAACCAGAACAGCAAAGGTAAGCATAACGACCTGAATAGTAAGCTCTTTCGGCTAAATCGTTGTTAATTTTCTTTTTTGTAATCTGGTTAAAAATAAGTTTTTCGTTTGAAAGAGTGCTATCACTCTCGCCAAGATTAATTGTAACTTTATTGTATTCATTAGCAAAAATCTTTGTGTGTTCTTTTATTGAGTTTTCATAACTGAATTTGCCGTCTTTACTGTATTTGTTTTGGATTTCCTTTGCTTTTGCAGTAATAGCATTTATTAATTGATAATCTGTTGCTTTTGTGAATTCTTCTATAGTTCCAACGTTATGATTTCTTTCTGAAATCGCAATAAGATAAACATTGTTAGCATTTGTGATTTTAATGCCAGGGTTATCTTCGCCACAGTATTGTGTATCTTTTACGTCTTTTAAAGTAACTTTTTCTTTTGTGCCGCCTTCTGCTATTACATAAACAACAGTAGCGTAAGCACCATTTTTAAGTTCGCTTTCTTCATACTCTGGGTAATGTGCGATAAATGAAATTGTGTCAAGATTTTCTGAAACTAATTTTTTGTATTTTAAATCTACTTCTGAACCATTTTCAAAGCTTGCAAAGGTAGAGATGTTATCAAACGAAAGAGTTAAATTAACTTTTTTACCTTTTGAAGATTCATAGATTTTTGTAATTGTTGCGTTATCTGTTTGCGAAGTGAAAGAAACTCTTTCCCAGGTGCCACCAAAGTTTGTGTATTTAACACCAACTTCAGCAGTTTCATAATTTGTGTATCTGTAATATTTTATAGTTGGTTGCCATGATTGTTTAATTCTTAAAGCACCACCGGGGTGAAAAGAATAAACGTCGTCGTAACTTGCAGTGTCAACAATGTCTTTACTCTCTGCAATATTCTGTTTTACAGTTTCTAATTCGTCTGACGTGTCAGGGCAATAACGCACTTTGTCATTCGGCATAATAAAATGTATATTCTGATAAATAAGTGAATCACTGTAAGGTGCACCACTTGTAATAACACCTTGAAGTCCGTTTCCAGAAACCATACCATTACGCCAGGAGTCAGTATTGTTTTCACGTGTTTCTGAAAGTTTGTAATATCTTTCTGAATAACACGCCTTATTTGTAGCGGTGAAAGATTCTTTTATGTAGTCGAAACTGTTACCGGGAACAATAAACGAACCAATAATTTGGAAAACTGTCAGAATTAAACTTAATATCATTCTTACAACGCCCATAATGCACCATCCAAAATCAAGATGCATTTATTGTAGCATAAAAAGGGAATAGGCGCAATTATTAAAAATTATTTTAAAAATTTAAAAAAACCATTGACATTTAAAGTTCAATGTGATAATATATCATCCGTGATAATTGCAGAGGTACCGAAGTGGTTATAACGGAACGGTCTTGAAAACCGTCGTACGGCAACGTACCG
>CALFTN010000051.1 GCA_937916395.1 uncultured Clostridia bacterium
CATTTCAAAACCTGTGAAAGACAGGATTTAATCGGCATGTCACACCACACCCTTGATGTTTTGAGAAAGGAGATAAAACAATGATACTAAAAAACGAAATACCTATACTTGAATTTGATACAGATAAAACACAAGTTATTAATCCAACACACGAAAATCTTGACATCAAATTACCGAAAAAAGCAGTTTTTGCTTTTCTTGATGAACATATAGAAAGGTATGCAAAAGAACATAATGCTATAAAAGTTAGTGAATTTACATCAGAAACCAAAAATTATCCTATATATATTGTTAACCACAAAGCTGAAAATGTGTGTCTTTGTCAAGCACCTGTTGGAGCTGCATCTGCAACGCAGATATTAGACTGGTTAATAGGATATGGTGTAGAGGAAATCATTACAGGTGGTTGTTGTGGGGCTCTCACAGATTTTGAGGAAAATGTATTTATTGTTCCTTACAAAGCATTAAGAGATGAAGGAACTTCTTATCATTATATGAAGCCATCACGTTTTGTAGAGATTAACAAAACTGCTATGAAAGCAATTGAAAAGACTCTTGCAGAGCACGGTTTGCAATATCGTGAAGTAATTACCTGGTCAACAGATGGATTTTATCGTGAAACAAAAGACAAGGTTGCATATAGAAAGCAAGAAGGCTGTGAAGTAGTAGAAATGGAATGTTCTGCTCTTGCTGCTTGTGCCGCGTTTCGTAATGTAGTATGGGGATGTATTTTATTTACAGCCGATACTCTTGCAGATACAGAAAATTATGATGAACGCAAATGGGGTGCAGATTCATTCAGATACGCACTTGAATTGTGTTTCGATGCGGTTGTTAAGATTTAGAATTTTTAAAACTCACCTTGAAATTTTCGTAATTCAAGGTGAGTTTTATTCTATAAATCCTCAGTTTTAAATGTAGTATAGCCCTCGTAGTAATAACTGTGGTCAATGCCTTTCATATAAACTTCACGGTCATTAATTTTTTCTGTAAGTGCATTTTTTAAAATATGCTTAATTTCTATATCTTTAATCGGGCTACGCTCCATAGCAAGTAGATAATCTTCTTTATCTACCTGACTCCAGTCAACAACCTTACCTAATTCTTTTTTTAAGATGCAATCAAGCCAGATTCTTGTACTTCTGCCATTACCCTCTCTGAATGGATGAGCAATATTCATTTCAACATACTTTTCAATTATTTCATCAAACGTAGTTTGTGGCATTTTGTCAATATTTTCGAGTGCCGCTTCAAGATACATTATCGGCGCAAATCTGAAATTGCCTTTTGAAATATTCACTGTACGAAGCTCACCAGCAAAATTATAAATGTCATCAAAAAGTGTTTTGTGAATTGCTTTTAAAGAAGAAAATTTACCAGCTTCAAGCTTGTTGAGTTCTCCACTTTCAAATAATTCCAAAGCTTTTTTCTTGCTGATTTTCTCCTCAGCCTCACTTAACTCAGGGGCACTTGTAATACCTAATTTATTTTCGAGTACCATTGTTTACTCCTTGAAAAGAATTTATATGTATATTATACCACAAACTACTATATTTTTCAATCTGTATAGAAATATAAGGGCGAAAAACTCATCTTCTCTTATATATCAAAATTTCGGGATTTGTGCCATTTTCGCCATATTCAGCAACTAATAAAAATGATGGGTTTGCTACTATTCCAAAGCATCTTTCACCGCCAAATTCACATTCAAGCTGATTTCCGAGGTAAATATTGTTATCGTCTAAAAGCTTAACGTTTTCACCACTTGGCAACGGATAAGCAAGATTAACAAATTCACCTGGAAGTATGTGTAATTGGTCGATTTTTGGCATTCCAGAAATATTTAAGGAATTGAATTCATCCATAAGTGTTCTTTTAAATTCTTCTAATTCTTCTATTCCACCTATATCTATGTATTCTGAAATAAAGCACTTTTTACCGAATGGACAAGCATTGGTTTCTGTGCACCCTTTACATTTTTCTTTTCTCATACATTCATTACAATTTGCACCACATTTTGTTTTCATTTTATCATCCCTTCTTCTTAGAGCACACTCGCTCTAAATTTATTAGAAGCTTCTATATATTTAATACACCTTTTTGAAAAGAAAAACAAGACTTGAAATTTGCCTTAAAATGTGCTTGGTCACAAACAACCACTCGAGTATTTTACCCGAGTGGTTGTTTTTGTTATTCCTGATTATTTTTCTATAGCCGCAACTTTAGTGTTAATTTTATAAAGTCTTTGGGCATCAAATTTTTCGGTTCTGTCGTAGTAATAAATACCGTTTAATTCCTGCTCAACATCGGTAAGCTGAGTGTAGCAGAAGCCGAGCATTTTTGGGTTATCAATAAGAGCTGTTGTAAGACCGTCATATCTTTCATAAAATTCTTCGAGAGAACGTGCGGCGTTACCGTAGCCCCACGCTTCTTTTGTATTTTCAGCGTTTACGTCTTGAAGCACTACGCGGATTCCACCATATTCACTCATAAATACAGGCTCGCCTTTCCAATGCTGTTTATCAGGGAATCGGTCATAAAGCTCATTTTCTTTAAAGAGTTTGTCATAATTCTCTTTGAAAATTTTATAATCCTGCTCATAATCGTGAATATCGAAAATATCTGTTTCAACATGATAATTACCACTTGTGTCAATGCAAGGACGAGTTTTGTCGAGTGCTTTAACTGTTCTGTAAACAATTCTTAAAACATCAGCATCCTGGAATGCTCTGTCAATTTCCCATGTTTCGTTATATGGGCACCAGCCAATAATAGATGGGTGATTAAAATCTCTTTCAATTTCTTCTTCTATTTCTAAAAGGAAATAGCGAAGAGATTCAAACTTAGTCCAGTTAAGACCCCAGTTGCCGTGTTCACCCCATACAATGTAGCCTAATTCGTCACAATAATGTAAGAAAAGTGGTTCAAAAATTTTCTGATGAAGTCTTGCACCATTAAAGCCGACTTTCATTGAAAGAAGAATATCGTTTTTAAGTGCTTCTTTTGTTGGAGCGGTGTAAATACCATCAGGGTAGAAGCCCTGGTCTAAAATAAGCCTCTGGAACACAGGTTTACCATTAATTTTGCAAACACCATCTGAAAGGTCTACCTCACGAAGTCCGAAGTAGCTTGTAACCTCGTCATCACTGAAATTAAGTGTGAGAGCATACAGTCCACCTTTGCCAACTTCCCAAAGATGTTTTTCGGTTAAATTGAGTGTAACAGTAACGGTCTGACCGAGAACCTTGCTTTCAGCCACACCTACTTCTTTACCATCCCAGAAAGCAGTTGCCTTAAAATCACCTTTACCTACTAAATCAGCAGTAATTGTAAGTGTAGCGTTATGGATATTAGGGTAAACCTTGAAATTTTTAATATAATCTTTCTTTACGAATTCAAGGTAAACTGTCTGCCAGATACCTGTTGTTCTTGTGTAGTCACAACCGTGAGAATAGAATTCCTCGCTCTGCTTACCACGAGCCTGCATAAATGAACGTGTATCATCCTCAACATAAAGAGTAAGTACATTTTCACCCTCTTTTAAGAATTCTGTAAGTTCGATTCTGAATGAAGTGTAACCGCCGAAGTGCTCGCCAGCTTCGACCTCATTCACATATAATTTAGCGTGAAAATCTACTGCACCAAAAATAATGAAAACTCTGTTTTCTAATTGTTCTTTAGTGATATTAATTTTTCTTCTGTACCAAACAGCAGGAATGAAGTCTTTGTAACCAATTCCAGAAAGTTCACTTTCCACACAGAAAGGAACTGTAATTTTCTTTGAGAATACAGAATCATTTTTAAACATTTCACGGTTTACACCTGAATTACCAAAGTCAAATTCGAAATCCCATTCGCCGTTTAAAATTTCGTAATTTGCTCTTTTAAAGTTCGGATTTGGATGTTCATTTCTTGGTATCATTTTAATTACTCCTTAAGTGAATTAATAATACTGAAATATCAGCAGGTGAAACACCGCTTATTCTTGATGCCTGTCCTACGTTTTCAGGTCTGATTTTTTCTAATTTTTCAATTGCTTCGAGTCTTAAATTTGTAATAGCCTTGTAGTCAATATCTTCTGGGATTTTCTTTACCTCAAGACGTTTTAATTCATCAACCTGAGCTTTTTGCCTTTTGATGTAGCCTTCATATTTAAAGTTTATTTCAACCTGTTCAAAAACCTCTTTTGCAATTTCAGGTCTGGTTTTATCAAAGCTTTCTAATAATTTATAGGTTACTTGTGGACGTTTTAAAAGCTCTGACATCTTACAGCCTGTTTTTAGTGGTGCTGTGCCGGCACCTTCTAAAACCTTATTAAGTTCTTCTGACGGAGCTATTGACTGAGAATTGACCCTCTCGGTTTCTTGCTTTATTTCTCGGATTTTTCTGAGAAGTGCATTGTGAGCTTCTTCTGTTACAAGCCCTATCTTATAGCCCATTTCTGTAAGTCTTAAATCGGCATTATCTTCTCTTAAAATAAGACGATATTCACTTCTTGAAGTCATCATTCTGTAAGGGTCTGAACAACCCTTTGTAACAAGGTCATCTATAAGAGTACCTATATAAGATGTACTTCTGTCAAGTATAAATGGCTCTTTACCCTGCACCTTTAATGCGGCATTTATACCAGCAATCAAGCCTTGTGCCGCCGCTTCTTCATAGCCAGAAGAGCCATTGAACTGACCTGCACCAAAAAGACCCTCTAAGTCATTGAATTCTAAAGTAGATTTTAATGAAAGCGGATTAACACAGTCATATTCAATAGCGTAAGCAGTTCTCATAACTTTGACATTCTCAAGACCTTTTACGCTCTTTAAAATCTGTAATTGTACATCCTCAGGTAAAGAAGATGAAAGCCCCTGAAGATACAATTCTTCAGTATCTAAGCCACAAGGCTCAATAAATACCTGGTGGCGTTCTTTCTCGAAGAATCTCATAATTTTATCTTCAATACTTGGGCAATATCTAGGCCCTGTACCCTCTATTTTTTTAGAATAGAGTGGTGAACGGTCAATATTATCTAAAATAATCTTCTTTGTGTTTTCGTTTGTATATGTAATATGACAAACTTCTTTATTTTCTAACTTATCACTCGGAGTTGAGAATGAGAATGGTGTGATTTCACTATCGCCAAACTGCTCTTCCAACTCAGAAAAATCAACACTGTTTCTGTTGACTCTTGGCGGAGTACCTGTTTTAAAGCGTCTTAACTCAACATTTAATTTTGCTAAATCATCAGAAAGTGCATTTGATGGAAACATTCCGTCAGGACCACTTTCATAAGAAACATCGCCGACATAAACCTTACCCTTTAAGAATGTACCCGTAGCAATTATAACTGTTTTAGCTTTATAAATCGCTTCAAGCTGAGTACCCATTTCCCAAAAGCCATCTTCTGTTTTATTAAGTGAAACAATTTCTGCCTGCTTTAAATCAAGATTTTCTTGATTTTCAAGGCAATGCTTCATATATTTGGTGTATTCACGTCTGTCTATTTGTGCTCTTAAAGAGTGCACGGCAGGGCCTTTACCAAGATTTAAAATTCTGCTCTGAATTAATGTAGCATCTGCTGCCTTTCCCATTTCGCCACCTAATGCGTCAATTTCTCTTACTAAATGACCTTTAGATGTACCGCCGATAGATGGGTTACACGCCATATTGCCAATCCAGTCAAGGTTTATTGTAAAAACAATTGTTGAAGCACCAAGTCTTGATGCGGCTAAAGCAGCCTCAATACCAGCGTGACCTGCACCTATAACCGCAACGTCATATTCTCCTGCAAAGTATTTCATAATTTAAAATCAACCCTCAATAATTTTAATGTGTCCGTCTTCTCTTTCTTTCATTGGTGGCTCTTCGTTAGGATAACCTAAAGTCATACCAAGTAAAAAACACCAATCTTCAGGAATTTCAAGAATTTTCTTCCATTTTTTTGCACCCTCATTATTATCAAAAAGAGCACCTAAAGAACCTACCATACAACTGCCAAGACCTAAAGCTTTTGCTGAAAGAGCAATATTTTCTGCCATTAACCCTGCTGCCATATCACTTTTATCTTTTGCAAAAATAAAAATAAAAGTCGGTGCATTGTGGTAAACAGGACGAATATCCCAACCAGTGTAAGCCGGAGTATCCCAACCAACAATATTTTTAAAATCACGATTCATTTCATCTAATTTTTCTTTACTTCTTAAAACTCTTAAATGACAGGGCTGTGTGTTTCTGCCACTTGGTGCTCTTATTGCAGCATCAAGAACTACGTTTAAAAGCTCCATAGGAACTTGTTCAGAAGTATATTCTCTTATAGTCTGACGGGTCATTATATTTTTAATTATTTCGTTCATTGTGTTCACCCTGCCTTTTCTTGTTTTACCAATAAATAAAGACTTTGTGTGTTCATATCATTAAGTGTACTCTCAACAGCGAGAGATTTATCTATTTTAACATCAATTTTATCGCCAACTAAAGCGGTTAAAATTTCATCCTTTTTTTCTTTGTAATATTCTGAATTAACACCTGCATCACCACGTAAAACTATGAAAATATATTCATTCGTACCAATAACAGATGCAACTCTTGCCTTTGTGGATTGCACCTTTTCAAAAAAGCCTGCTGGATAAGATGTGTCATTTTTCCCCATAACTAAAGTTATAACTGAGCTTGAGTAACCAGAGCTTGCAAGGAAATCAGCCGCTTCTTCCATTGTTTTTTCTTTAGAGTTGATTAAAGATGCCATATTCTGAAACTTTAAAATAATTTCTTCAATTTCATTTGGTGTACGAATAACCGTGTTACCATTATCATCCATATAGGTAAAGTAGCCGTTTATTGCCTGAAAGACAATGTAGTTCATTTTAAAATATGCATACATATTACCTACGCTTATCTCTTCTTCTCCGCCCTCACCATAGTAGTGATTCAAAAGCTTATTTCTATATGCTTCAGCTGTAAAAATCTTTGTAAGAGTCTCTTTTGATACATCTATTGATGTATAATAATCGCCATAAATTCCCCAATAAGCATTAACTCTTTCTGAAACCGCTGCCTTATTTGCAGTAGAAAGCTTAATTTCACATTTCACTGCAAGAGAGTTTGTTTTAAAATAAGTTTCGCATAATTCCGTAGCCCTTTTAAGAATTGATTCTTCGTCTGCATTTTCACCAAGCTCTGTCATTGCAGCATCAATATAGTAGGTAAAAACATCGTTAGCAATTTCTACCCCATTAATTGTAAGGGCTATAGGATTTTTTCTTTCTCTTGTACAAGAAGACAAAATGCCCGAAGAAGCAATAATAGCAATAATAAGAATAAAAGAAACGGTTCTTTTCATCTTTTTAAAAACTACTTTTTTCATTACTTCTTCGGACCTTTCAAATTATTATTCTTGTGCTGACTCTACTGTTTCAGTTGATTCAGCAGGTTTGCTTTCTTCTAAATTTGCCTGACGTTTGATTTTTGCTGTTGTTGTCTTAACAAATTCAATATCACGGATATCAAAATCACGAATATTTTTGTATTTAGGAAGCTTTTTATTAACTTCTTTAATAACATCACCAATAATTTGTTGGAGTTCTTCTTTACTTGGTGCTTGTTTATCTTTTAATTTTGCTGTGATTGCCTGAATATCAGGGAAGATTTTCGCTACAACCTGTGTACCTTCTTCTGCTTCGTCACAATCTGCACCAAATACAATACATTCTGAAACGAATGGGTGATTATTAAGATGGTATTCAACCTCTTCAGGATAAATGTTTTTACCATTTTTAGTAACAATAACGTTTTTACATCTACCAACAATTCTGTAACAGTTATTTTCATCAACTGTACCCATATCGCCGGTTTTGAACCAGCCATCTTCTGTAAGAACAGCTTTTGTTGCTGCTTCATCCTTGTAATAACCCAACATAACCATTGGACCTTTAACCCAGATTTCACCTACGCCGTTGTCATCAGGATCATGAATTTTTGCTTCAACACCAGGAAGTGGAACACCAACTGAGTCTGGAAGCATAATGTGGTCGTTATTACCAATAACAAGTGGTGCACACTCTGTAAGACCATAACCTATATATGTAGGAATACCGAATGTTTTGAAATCCTTTGCAACTTCAGGATTGAGTGCTGCAGCACCGACAATGATAAGTCTTAACTTACCACCAAAAGTCTTTTTAACTTCGGCAAAAATTTTTTCCATAAGGTTAGAGACGAAACCATCCTGAACAAGCTTACCAAGGTTAAGTGCAAATTTACCAACTTTTTTCTCATGAACCTTTTTGAGAATTTTTGCATGCATCTTTTCAAGCATTAAAGGAACAGTAACGAAAATTGTAGGTTGATAATCCTGCATGTCACGTGTGATATAACGAAGACCCTCGCAGAAGCAGTAACAACCGCCTGTATACATAAGCTGTACAAAGCAAAGTGAACTTTCGTAAGTATGGTGAAGTGGAAGAACTGAAAGGATTGTATCATCAGGGGTAATTTTAACTACCTTTTTAACAGACATAATATCTTCAACAATATTTCTTTGTGAAAGCATTACGCCCTTTGCCATTCCTGTTGTACCAGAGGTAAAGAGAAGCGAGCCTAAGCCATCACTATCAATTTCTGCATCAAGAAAAGTTCTATCCCCTTTCTCTAAAAGTTCTTCACCAAGCTTTATGAGTTCATCAATATTTTTGATTCCCTCGATTTCATCAAGGCCTATGAAAGTAAAGTCTTGTGGAAGACGGTCTTTAATCTCTTGAAGCTTTTCGTATGATTTGTCATCAACGAACATAGCTTTTGATTCTGAAACAGTAAGAATGTTTAAAACATCTTCTGCCATAAGCTCCTTATCTACAGGAACCACAACACCTGTTCCGTTTGTAATGCCAAAGTAAGCAATACACCATTTATGAGAGTTTTTACCCATAACAGCAATATGCTTTGCTTTGAGTCCTAATGAACAAAGTGCTGTACCTAAAGCGTTTACAATGTTTAAAAGCTTTGGATACTTCATCTCAGAAATGCTGCCGTCTTTTTCACGAATTTTGAAAGCAGGACGAGCAGGGAAGAGACGTGCACTTGATTCAAGGACTTCTTTGAAATTATTAACATGCCTTGTTTCATAGTGGATTATACTCATATTTTCTCCAATCCGGTGGACTTATAAAATGAGTAAATACTCACTTGGAGCGTTGATTTAAAAGAGATTTTCAACAGTCCCACATAAAGTCACACACATAGAAATTATAGCAGAAATCCCTTTAATTTACAAGGGTTAAATGTTTCTTAAATGTGAATTTATTAAACAAATTTTCAGGTTTTTGGAGAGATATCGTTTTTTGTGTTGTATAATTATCATTGTGTTTACAAATCAAATGTTATTGACAAAAGACCAACAAAACGATATAATGTAATTAAATTAAAATAATTACATATAATAAAAAGGTGGTGTTGTTATGGATACAGATTATAGAAAAGTTTGTTTTGAACTATTTGGTACGGATGATGTAGAAGAACTGAAGGAAATAGCAAATAAGCTCAGAGATAATCGTAATGCAGGCAGAAAGTGTAAATTTACAGAAAGAGAAATACGAGATATAGAAAAAATGTTATCTTGTGGTATTACGATAAATGAAATTGCAAAAAAATATAATACTTCAAGGCAGATTATTCATAAATATATTAACCAGAAACCAAAAGGAACCTACACCCTAAGATTAAGTTATATGTATCTTCAACACCCGTGCACAATAATTGATGTTGATTTTTTAAACGAAAAAATAAAAATAGAAAACAGAACAGATGATATTCTTCATAGGGCGTTTGGAGTTATTGAAAATCCTACGTGGGAACAGTTTAATGAATTTTTAAAGGACAGATGTTTTCCTGAAACAAGAGGTAATCTGAAATCAGTTCTGAAAGATTTAGGTATTGACTGTTATGACCCACTACAAATTATTGAGAAAACGAAGGGAAAAACAGCAGACGATAATATGTGGATAAAAATAAAATATTATAAAAATGAGGTGAATTGAGTGAAAACCGTTAATTTAGAAGACGTAAAAAAAGAAAAGATAATAAATCATACGTCAAAGGGTGACCAACCCAAGTGGAATTTCAATGGGAAATGGTACAAAGCAGATTATATAGGATATGAAGCACTGAGCGAATTTGTTGCTTCAGAATTGCTAAAGAAATCAAATGTTAATGAATTTGTTTCTTATAACCTCGTTAAAATAAAAGCTGACGAAAAAGAATACACTGGTTGTGAAAGTGAAAACTTCAGAAAAGAAGACGAAATTTTAATCCCGATAGAAAAACTTCACCGTCAATATCTGGGTAAAGGTCTCGCACAGACATTAGCTGAAAAAGAAACGGTTGAAGAAAAAATCTCTTATACTGTTAATTTTATAGAAGAAAAAACTAATTTGAAAAATGTAGGTGAATATTTTTCTTTTTTGTTAGCAATAGATGCATTTTTTTTAAATGAAGACCGACACACAAATAACATTGCGGTTATAAGAAACGAAAAAACAAAAGAATTTAAAATGGCTCCTGTTTTTGATAACGGATTATCGTTATTATCAGATATAAATGACTATGAATTATCAGAAAACCTTTTTAAAAACATTAATAAAATAACCGCAAAGCCGTTTGACAGAGATTTTGACGTACAATTAGATGCGGTGGAAAAACTTTTTGGTTCAAAGCTAAAGTTTTATTTTAAAAATGAAGATATTGATAAAATTTCAGATGAAATAAAAGGTATTTATGACGAATCTATAATAAATAGAGTGATGACAATCTTATTTGCACAAAAAAGAAAATATAGCCACTACTTTTAAGATATTAACAAGGCTACAAAAAACAAATAGTTTTTTGTAGCCTTGTTTTTAAAATTCTAATAAATCCAAATAATATTTAATTTGTTCATCGCTGGTCTGTTCTTTAACAATTACTTTTATTATATCGCCATTTGTTTCATACAAATAATATCTTGTTTTAAATTCACCATACCAGCTTTCATCATAATAATAAATTAATTTACCTTCAGCAATATTACACTCTTCTAACGCTGAAAATACTATGACACTACTTGCATCACCCAAAGAAGCTTTGTAGTCATCTTGTGCAGTCATTTCTGAAATAAATGTTACACCAAACGATTTATTGGGGTAATTTTCATCATTTTCGCCCACAGCAAAAGTTGCTTCACTTGAATATGAGTCTTTAATATTTACTTTTTCAGTGTCGTATGTAATATCAAGAGATTCATTGTTATTTCTTGAAATTATCGTAACTGTTTTTATATTCTCAGATACAGTTGTTTTTTCTGTTGGTGGTTCTTTGTAATCTCCTGTGTTATCAGCGCAAGAAGTAAAGAGAGTTAAAGCTATAACAGAAATAATTAAAAGTGAAATTAACTTTTTCATAAAATCATCTCCTGATAGGAATTATATCACATCAAGTAGGAATTGTGAATACATAATAATTGACTTATTTTCAAAAAGTGGATATAATAATTATAATAAAACATAGAAGGAGTGATAATATGTGCAATAAAAATCAAGCAATAGATATTTTAGGAGAAGTATACAATGCTTGCAACCCCCTTTTTAATAACACTATTAAAGATGCTTTCCTTTATGGTTCATTTGCACGTGGTGATTATCATTCTGAATCTGATGTTGATATATTACTTACTGTGGATATACCTGCCGAAGAAATACCTAAGTACAGAAACTCACTTGCTTTAATAACAAGTGATTTGAGCTTAAAGCACGATGTAACGGTTTCAGTTACAGTTAAATCATATGAGCAATTTTCGAAATTTTCAACTGTTCAACCATTTTATATGAATGTTTTAAAAGAAGGTGTCAGATATGCATGAGAATGAAAAGAAAGCTCTTTCAAATGCAAGATTTGAACACGCAAACGAGTGTTTAACAGCAGCACAAAGTTTACTTGACTCTTCGAATTATAAAAGTGCTGCGAATCGCTCATACTATGCAATATTTTATGCAATGAGAGCCGTTCTTGCTTTTGATGGAATCGATATGAAGCATCATAGTGGTATTATATCATAATTTCGTAGGTTATATATAAAAACTGGAATTTTTGATGCAAAACTTTCGCAAATAATTTCAATTCTTTTTGATATCCGTACCGAAAGTGATTACGATGATTTTTTTATAATATCAAAACAAGAAGTTGAAGAGCAAATTGAAAACGCAAAATATTTCTTAAAAGAAATAGAACAGTTTTTATTAACAAAATAAATTTAACCGCTCAAGTAGCTATTACTTGAGCGGTATTTTTAATTCTTATTTTTCAATAGATATAAACCTATACAAAAAAGTCCAATACCTAACATTGTAAAGCCTGATTGAATAGAAAGCTCTTTAAGAGATGTAATTATTACAGCAACACCCATCGCCAAAGGTATTGATTTCAAAATTAAATCTATAAAAAAATCAACTTTTTTATGGTCATTTGTTTTTTGTGGCTTTGCAGCTATCAATTCTTCTATTGTGATATTAAGAATTTCTGCAAGTTTTGGAAGAGTATTTATATCTGGAAGTGCTATATCTCTTTCCCATTTTGAAACTGCTTTGTCAGTAACATTTAATTGTTCAGCTAATTCTTTTTGTGTAAAACCCTTTTCTCGTCTTATAGAAGAAATGATTTCACCCGTTGTTTTGTTTGACAAAATAATCACCTCTTAGAAAAGAATAGCAGAACATAAAAAGAAAGTAAATCGAACAATGGTAGAGTTTACTAATCTTACGGTTTACTTATTCAGAAATAGTGAAATAAGATAAATCACAACCAAATGTGCAGGATAAAACATATAAAACAACGGTTTTATATTATATTTGCCGCGTTTTTGGTTATAAAGAGCTAAAAGTGGTATTGAAAGAAGTGACCACCATTGAATTCCTCCACCTAAATCAAGCGTTAAAAGAATTAAAATACCAGCTGTGTAAATAAGCTTACGTAATTTATCTGGTGCGTAAAATATAGCAACTGGTAAAAGCACACCACAAACGCCATAATCTATCACAAAGCCTTGGTCTATCAGAATTACTGGAAGCATTACCGCTATTAAAAGAACTGTAATAACATTAAAAAGCATAAGTATCCTGATGCGCTTTTCTTTAGTTTTTTTATAATTTTCTAAACTAAAAATAAGAATTATTGATAGCGAAAAGGTTAATAAAATATTCATATAAAGCGATTTTTCCCAGATTATATAAACAGCCTGACACCCTGCACCCAAAAGAAAAACCGTTAAAAAATATCGCACCTTATTTCTGGTATAGAAACACCCTTCTGCAATCATAAATGCAAAAATTGGGAAAGCCAACCTTCCTATTATCTGCAAAATCGAATACTGTGGTAACAACACTTTTCCGACATGGTCAGAAAGCATAGCGAGCATTGCAATTATTTTTAATTGATTATTTGTTAAACCGAATTTTTTAATCATTTAATTTTTTTACCATCTGAAAAAGCGTTGCCGACTTTTTCGCCAAGTTTTATATATGTGTTATGAATTGGGTCAAATGTAATTGCCTCTACTTTTGCTGGGTCAATTTTGCCATCCTCACCTAAAACGCTCTCATCTGCTGAAACATTTACAATTTCACCAATACAAATACCATCTTCATTGAACTTTAAGAGCTTACATTCAACAGACATAGGCAATTCATTTATAATTGGTGCATTTACAAATTCTGATTTTGTTGTTGAAAAGCCTGCTTTTGCCATTTTGTCTGGTTCTTTATTACCAGAAGCAATTCCAACATAGTCTGCTTCTATAACATGTTTTGCATCTGCAATATTAACAGTAAAAGCCTTTGACTCTAAAATATTTTTTGTTGTTTTATGTCCTTCAGAAATGCAGACCATAACCTGATTTGTGTCATAAATGCCACCCCAGGCTGCATTCATACAGTTTGCATTACCATCTTTATCAAAGGCAGCAACAATAAAAACTGGCATTGGGTAAACTGAACTGTCTTTACCAAAATTTTTTCTCATAAAATAACCACCTTTTCTTAAAATAAATAATCCTACCATTTTAAAATATTTCAAATTAAAATGATAGGATAAATTAATTTATCTCGAAGCCCTAATTCCTAATTCCTGAATTAATCATAATATTTTTCTCGTTTTTTCTTCTGCACGAATTTAAATACTGCAAATACAACTACTAATACAATAGTTACTGAAAGTCCGATATAAGCATCTATATTAGTATTGCCCTCAACCTTTAATTCACTCCAGAGCTGTGACATATAGTTCTGAATATCGTAAGAAAGATTTTCAAAGCTTTCAGTTTTTGGCATTTCAGATTCTTCTGGGTAAAGAACGGGCTCACCCTTTAAATCGTAATCGTCAGACTCTAAAACAAGTGCGTGTGGTGAAGCATAGCAAATCCAGTTGGCGTTAGCAACTGCAATTTCTTCTTCTAACATAAAGTTAATATAAAGCTCTGCCGCTTCTTTGTTTTCTGCTGTTTTTGGAATACACATCGCATCAACAAAGTAATTAACGCCCTCTTTAGGGTAAACAAATGCAAGGTCTGGGTTAACGTCTGCCATAGTTAAATAGTCACCTGCATAGTAGGGGGCAAACGCTGCTTCTCCACCCTCCATTTTGTTATAAACCTCGTCCATAACATAAGAAGCAACAAGCGGTCTTTGTTCTTTTAAAAGTTCAATTGCTTTATCCCAATCTTCAGGGTCGTGAGTGTTAACACTCTGACCTAAAAGAAATTGTGCTATACCAAAGGCGTCCCTCGGGTTATTGAACATCAGAATTTCGCCCTTGTATTTTTCATCCCAGAGAATTGACCAGCTATCAACCTCATCATCAACCATAGTAGTGTTGTAAATTAAACCAACCATACCAACGGTATAAGGAACTGTATACTTATTCTGGGGGTCATAAAAAAGATTTTTATATTTCGGAAGAATGTATTGGTAATTAGGAATATTTGAAAAATCAAGCTCTACCAACATTTCTTCTTCAATAAGCTTTGCAATCATATAGTCAGATGGAATAACTATATCATAGTTAGCACCACCACTCTGAAGCTTGTTATACATATTTTCATTACTTTCAAAGGTGGTGTAATTAACTTTTATTCCATATTTCTTTGTGAACTCTTTGTTTACATCCAGAGAACCTTCTGAGCCATCAGAAATATATTCGCCCCAATTATAAACATTAATTGATGTTCCTCTTAAATGCGAATAATCTTTTTCTTCACCTTTAGCAAAGCAAACAGGTGCGAGTGTGCTTAAAAAAATTGTTGTAACAAAAAGAACTGCTAAAATCTTTTTCTTCATTTTAAGCACCCCCTTTTTTGCTTTTCTTCTTGCCTTCGCTTCTTGCAGTAATAATGTTGGAAACTACAAGCAAAACAAGAATTGCAAGGAAAATAAGGGTGGAAAGCGCATACATATCTGGTGTAACACGCTTTTTAGTCATTGAGAAAATTCTTATAGGAAGTGTCTGTGATGTTGTACCACTCACAAAGTAGCTGATAATAAAATCATCAACTGAAAGTGTAAATGCCATCATAAGACCTGAAAGAATACCAGGCATAATCTGTGGCAATACCACTTTAAAAAATGATTGTATAGGTGTGCAACCTAAATCCTGAGCCGCTTCAGAAAGGTGAATGTCGGTCTGTCGTAATTTAGGAAGAACGTTAAGAATTACATAAGGCAACTCAAAAGTAATGTGTGCAATTGTAAGAGTTGTAAAGCCTAATGTACCGGTTTTTCCAAAAAGTGCACCAATAAATACAAACAAAAGCATCATAGAAATACCCGTAACAATATCAGGGTTCATCATAGGAATATTTGTTGCTGTAAGAACACTTTGTTTAAACCATTTTAATTTGTAATTGTTAATAGCAATAGCTGCAGCAGTTCCCATAACAGTAGAAATAATTGCAGAAACAACAGCAACTATTACAGTGTTTTTGAAAGCTTCAAGAGTTGCTGTATCCCTGAAAATCTCTTCATACCAACGAAGTGAAAAGCCTTCAAAAACAGCAGTGCTTTTACCTGAGTTGAAGCTGAAAAGAATGAGAACTGCAATCGGTGCATAAAGAAAACCGAAAACAAGAACAGGGTAGATTTTTGAAAAGAGAGATTTTTTCTTCATAAAATAACCTCCCCATCATCATCTGAAAACTTATTCATAACTGCAAGGCAAATGAAAATTAAAATCATAAGCACAAATGAAAGCGATGCACCTAAGTGGAAATTGTTTGCAGTCTGGAATTGTGTTTCAATAATGTCACCTATAAGAGTTGTGCCAGTGCCACCTAATTTTTGTGAAATGTAAAATGTGCTAACAGATGGCACAAAAACCATAGTAAAACCAGAAACAACTCCAGGGAGACTTAATGGAACTGTTATATTTTTAAACACCTGAAATTTATTACAGCCGAGGTCTTGTGAAGCCTCTATTAAAGAACGGTCCATTTTTAAAATAACAGTGTAAATAGGTAAAATCATATAAGGAAGGAAATTGTAAACCATACCTAAAACAACTGCACCACGAGTGTTTATAAGGTGAATTGGCTCAAATGGTTTTCTTAATCCTTCACCAAAGCTGTTCAGAACCTCATCGAGAATTACCCAGATTTCCTCTAAAACTGAATTTAAAGTTGTAGTTAAAAATCCATTATCTTCTAAAATAGTCATCCACGAATATGTTCTTAAAAGAAAGTTCATCCACATAGGAAGCATTATAAGCATCATCATAATTTTCTGACGATTTTCGCCCGAATTTGCAATTATGTATGCTAAAGGGTATGCGATAACAAGAGAAATAACTGTTGCCAAAAGCCCCAACCAGATTGAAAGGATAAATGTATCAGTATATTTCCCGATTTCTAACATATTATCTAATGTAAATGCACCCGTTGCATCTGTAAATGCATAATAAGCAACCATACCAATTGGAACAATTATAAAAAGAACTGCCCAAAGGATATAAGGTGCGCCTATCACACGGGATAAAAGGGTCGATTTTTTACCCATAGTTCGCACCTCGCTTATTATTCGTCTTCATCCTCATAAACAGTAGCGTCTGAAAGCTCATCAAACTCTTCTGAGAATGAGCTGTAGTCACCATAAAGACCTGAATATTCAGATTTTTTCATAATGTGAATAGCATCCGGCTCAATTACAAGACCTATTGTAGAGCCAACCTCCTGATAATCAGTAGATTGAATCATCCACTTAAAGCCCTTGATTTCTACAATGATTTCGTAGTGAACACCCTTGAAAGTGATTGATGTTACTTTACCTGAAATCATACCATCTTCTGCTTTAACAATGTCAACATCTTCAGGACGCACAACAACGTCAACCTCTTCGTCAACACCAAAGCCTTTATCAAGACATTTGAATTTATTGCCTGCCATTTCAACCCAGAAATCTGCTCTCATTACACCCTCAATGATGTTGCTTTCACCAATGAAATCAGCAACAAAAGCATTTTTAGGCTCGTTGTAAATATCAAGTGGTGTACCAATTTGTTGAATCTTACCACCATTCATAACAACAATAGTGTCAGACATAGAAAGAGCTTCTTCCTGGTCGTGAGTAACATAAATAAATGTTATGCCAAGGCGTTTTTGTATATTTTTAAGTTCAACCTGCATATCTTTACGAAGCTTTAAGTCTAATGCACCGAGTGGCTCGTCAAGAAGTAAAATTTTAGGCTTTACTGCAAGAGCACGTGCTATAGCAACACGTTGCTGCTGACCACCAGAAAGAGAAGAAATATTTCTTCTTTCAAAGCCCTTTAAGTTAACTAAAGCAAGCATTTCTGTAACTGTTTCTTTAATTTCTTTTTCTGACTTTTTCTGAAGTCTTAAACCAAAAGCGATATTTTCATAAACATTAAGGTGCGGAAAAAGTGCATAACGCTGAAAGATAGTGTTAAGCTGTCTTTTATGTGGTGGAACATCATTTATAACTTTTCCGTCAAAAATAACCTCACCCGAATCAGGCTGTAAAAAGCCCGCAATAATTCTGAGTGTGGTTGTTTTACCGCAACCTGATGGTCCGAGAAATGTAATAAATTCTTTATCTCGGATGTACAAGTTCATATTATCAATAATTTGTTCGTCGTCAAAGCTGATTGAAATATTTTTAAGCTTAATAATCTCGTTGTTTGCCAATTATGCAACCCCTTCCCACAATCTGTGACTATCAATAGAATGTATAATTAAATATATATATATTTAATTAAAAAGTCAATATTATTTGTCGAAAAAGTTGCTATGAAAGTAATAATATGTTAAAATAAATTCAGTTTTATGAATAATTATCCAAAAGGAACTGTGTTATGCTACAATTTGACATTGAAAATAAAAGCGTGTGGGAAACTTTGCAGGATACTAAAAACCCCATAATTATGTACGGCACAGGTAATGGTGCCGACAAAGTATTTGAAGTATTTAAAAGGCTTGGCATTTCTGTTGCTGGTGTTACTGCAAGTGACGGTTTTGTAAGAGAAAGATATTTTCACGACTTCCGTGTTACGCCTGTTAGTGAATTTTTGGAAAAATACGATAATTTCACTATTGTTGTAACATTTGGTTCTTCACGACCTGAAGTAATTGAAAACATTAAAAAGCTTTCAGAAAAACAAACCGTTTTAGTTCCCTGTGTTCCGGTTATAGGAAACGAAATTTTCGACAGAAAATTTTTAGAAGAAAACGAAGAAAATTTAAACAAAGCATACTCTATTTTAGCAGATGAAAAATCGAAAGAGGTTTTCAAGAATTACGTGAATTTTCAGTTCAGCGGAAAGCTCAGCTATCTTTTCAATATAGAAAGTGACATTTCTACTCCTTTTAACGATTATCTGAAGCTTTCTGAAAACGAATGCTTTATTGATATTGGTGCTTATCGTGGCGACACTGTAGAACAATTTTTAAGCTTTACAAACAGAAAATACAAAAACATTTTAGCCTTGGAGCCAGACCCAAAAACTTATAAAAAGCTTATTGCAAATTGTGAGAATCTCAAGAGCTTTGAAGCAATAAACGGTGCAGCTTCAAGCTTTGACGGAGCTATTGAATTTTCAAATGCTGGTGGCAGGCAATCTACCATTGGTAGCGGAGCAGAAATTCCTTGCTACACACTTGATAAATTATCAGAAAAATTTGTGCCCACATACATAAAAATTGATGCCGAAGGTGCAGAGGCTGATATTATTAAAGGTGGTAAAGATTTAATAAGCAAACATAAACCCAAGATTAAAATTGCCGCCTACCACAAAAATCGTGATATTTTTGAAATTCCGATTTTACTTAATGAATTAAATAAAGATTACAAAATTTATATGTGTCACCACCCGTATATTCCTGCGTGGGATACTGACTTTTATGTAAAGTGAGTGTATAAAATGGAAGAAGCAAATAACATATTTTTCAAAGAGCGTGAAGAAATAATCAAAATTTCTGTCAGCTCACCTTTTTCTAAGGATGAAGAATTCAACAAAATGACTATAAGACCTGTCATAATAAAAAAATCCCCCTGCTTTCAGGCAGAAAGATTTAAAAATAATCAGGTTTTTCACTTAAATATATCAGAAAGTGAGTTTTCAGCTTTTTTAGAAGATATTTTTAAAAAATATGCTCAAATTGCTATTTTTAAAAATGGTGAAACAATTACATTTTCTATATCGCCAAACGGTAAAATTAAAAAAAGCTCTTCAAAAAATAATTTGAAGCAAAAATCAAAAAACACTGAAAACAACCGTCAGAAAGAATATATTTTCAACGAAGGCGAAAACATTCCAGCATTAGTTGATTTAGGCGTGTTTACCCCTGACTTTAAAATAGTAAACTCAAAGTATGACAAATTCAAGCAAATTAACAGATTCAT
Organism: uncultured Clostridia bacterium; assembly: GCA_937916395.1. GTDB lineage: Bacteria > Bacillota > Clostridia > Oscillospirales > Acutalibacteraceae > DTU089. The sequence continues at coordinate 19,917 of CALFTN010000051.1, forward strand.
AGAAATTGTAAACGACGCTTTTGTTAACGACAAAAATGAAAACATCACTATTTTGGACTTTGGCTGTGGAAAAAGTTATTTAACGTTCATTATTTACTATTTCTTCACTGAAGTGAAAAAGAAAAATGTTAGAATTATTGGTTACGACTTAAAAAAAGATGTTGTTGAAAACTGCAATAAAATAGCAGAAAAGTATGGCTACAAAAACTTAAAATTTGTTGTTAGCGATGTTACAAAAGATACACTTTACGATGAGCATATTGATATGGTAATTTCTCTGCATGCTTGCGATACAGCAACAGACTTTGCTCTAAATTACGCAATAAAGAAAAATGTAAAGTATATTTTCTCTGTACCTTGTTGCCAGCACGAAGTTAACAAAACAATTAAAAAAGGTGGAGATTTTGACATTCTTTTAAAGCACGGACTTATTAAAGAAAGGATGTCTGCGCTTCTTACCGACTCAATAAGAGCCAGTATTTTAGAAGATATGGGTTACAGTGTTGATGTACTCGAATTCGTCGATTTTTCACATTCACCTAAAAACATTATGATAAGAGCGAAAAAAACAAAAAAACCAAGCAATAAAAACAGAAAACAAATCAAAGAATTACAAGAAAAATATAAATTTGACCAAACACTTTACAAATTAGTAGGTGAAAATAATGAATAACTTAAAGAAAATGCTTGCACCGATTTTAATAACAATTTTTATAATAACCTATTACATTTTTTATTTTTGTGTTTTATGCACCATATTAAAAGAAAACCTTATTGTTTTAATACTTTTTGGAATTATTCCTATTGCTCTTTCGGTAGGAATGTTATATGTTTGTATTCAGAGAATTAAAGAAATAAGGAGTGGTGAAGAAGATGATATTAGTAAATACTGATTATATCACTGGCAAAGAATTAGAAATGTTAGGTTTAGTACGTGGTAGCACTATTAGAAGTAAAAATGTTGTAAAAGATATTACACAAGGCTTAAAAACAATTGTTGGTGGCGAATTAAAAGCTTATAATGATATGATGAACGAGGCAAGAGCTATTGCAACAAAAAGAATGGTTGAAGACGCTGAAAAATTAGGTGCCGATGCTATTGTTAATATCCGTTATGCTTCTGCAGCAGTAATGCAAAATGCAGCTGAGGTAATTGCTTACGGAACAGCTGTAAAATTCAAATAAGATTTTATTATAATGAGCTCTGAATACAAAAACCCGTGATTTTACAGAAATCACGGGTTCGTTTGTTAATAATTATTTTCATAAATCAGTTTTTCAACTGTCCAGTTCTTAAGAACTTCAACCTGGTCTTTACCTTCTTTTTTCGCGCCCTCTAAATCATGGTCACGATAGTTACCACACTCAATAGCGCTTACCCCTGGAATTTCACCCTCATATTCTGCAACAAACTTGAGAGCATCTTTTGTGAGCTGTAATGCATCCTCATGGCTCATTTTTGTTGTCAAAAAGTAAAAACCAGTTCTACAACCCATAGGACCAAAATAAATTATATTGTCTTTAAACCTACTGTTTCTCACAAATGTTGCAAAAAGGTGCTCAAGCGTGTGAATAGCTCCGTTTTCCATTACCTCTTCAACATTTGGTTTTCTTGTTCTTATATCATAAGTAACAACTTCACCATCAACACGTGAAATATACATACCTCTGTTTAATTTGTTGTGGTCGACTGTAAAGCTTGCAATTTTTTCCATAGCTTAAACCCCTGCCTTTTTTCTTAAATTTTTAAAAAATCTTGTTAAAATTTCACCACATTCAGTTTCAAGAATACCTCGCTCAAATTTCGGCTTGTGGTTAAAGTCCAATTCAAAAAGATTTATCACCGAACCGCAAGCACCATTTTTGTAGTCGGAAGCACCAAAATATACATTTTTTATTCTCGAGTTTATAATAGCACCCGCACACATAGGACACGGCTCTAATGTTACATATAAATCGCACTTAAAAAGTCGCCAGCCACCCAAATTTTTGCAAGCATTATTAATTGCCTCAATTTCTGCATGACATAGTGCATTTTTCTCTGTTTCGCGCCTGTTTCTGCCGGTTCCTACAATTTCGCCATTGCAAACCACAACAGCACCAACAGGAACTTCGCCTTCTTTTTCAGCTTCTTCTGCAAGAAGAAGTGCTTCTTTCATAAAATCTTCGTGAGACATTGCACTGTAACTCCTTAGCACTATTACACAAGCACTGCCCAATCAATCATAGAGATTGCCTGAAGCAAAAACACAATAACTGCTATAAACATAACTGGTGCAAAAATAAATTTAGAAATCTTCTGTTTTAAAGAATATTCTTCTAAACCATTCTTAGAAATAATTCTGTTGAAATCATCCTTATATCTACTTATATAAATAAGCAAAGCTACAAAACCAAGCACCGCTAAACCAAGACAAATGAAACTATAAATTGAATCTGCCGTTTCTTCATCTGTAAAATAACGAATTGCATAATAGCAACAAGAAAGTCCGTTTACGATTGAGTGAATTATTACACCAGTCCATATACTTTCTGTGGCAATTACAGCGTAACCTAAAAACAAACCACAAAGAACCGCAAAAGGAATTTGTGTCGGAGTTCCGTGAAAAATACCAAAAACAAGTGCTGAGGCAATTATTGCAAACAAATTACCATATTTTCTTAATGGCTGCATTACCACATTTCTCATTGCAAATTCTTCGATAAGTGGTGGTACAAGTGCTGTACCTACAAATAACGCGACTATATCAACCACTGTGTTTACCTGTGGTTCTTCTCCTGAAGAAAACGCAAAACCCATATATTCAAAAAATGTCTGGATATATCCTGTAACGTACATTGAAGCAATGCACCCTAAAACAGAAAGGAAGATAATACACACTGTTTTTAAATTTGCCTTTGGTGCAGAGTAAGAGCAAGAAGGTAAACCCGGAGTTTTGTAAACTGCTTTTTTTGCAATTAAGAATGGAATACCAACAGTAAGTATTGAATAGAAAACACCTACGCTTGATGAAAATGAACTGCTTGAATAATATAAATCAATGAGTCCGAAAGCTTCAAGTATTGCACTGAATAGCATACTTGCAACCAAAAAACCAATCATAGCAAAAGCGTATATTTTAGAAAATCTTCTTATTTCGCTCTTTTGCTCACGAAGTTTCAGAAACTTCTCCTGATTCACAAAACTTGCCTGTTGGTAATTTTGAAAATTACCTTGTGCATTGTAGCCACCATATTGATTGTTAAAGCTCTGGTTTGGTGATGTATAATAGTTATTGTTGTACTGACCACCATTATAACTCTGTGGATTACCCATATTATTTTGAGGCATTGTTCCGTTATTTACACCAAACTGATTATTGTTCTGGTTAAAATCCATTTTTTATTCTCCAAAAATTAGTTATTTAAGTAATTAAATAAATTATAACACATTACATGAAAATATCAACTAATAATTTATTTCTTATTTTTAAATTTTAATACTTTTTATTGTTGAATATATCGCTGAAACATTGTATAATTATGGAGTAAATATATTTTAGAGTGTTCGAACCAGATATTGTTTAATACAATCACTCAGGCAAATTAACGAAAGAAGGCATTTTTATGGAAAAAACCAAGCACACAGTCAAGGTTGCAGGATTCTCATTTAAAGTTGTTTCTGAAGATTCTTCTGAATATATGTCCGCTTTAGCAAGAGAGGTAGATTTAAAAATAGATGCACTTTTAAAAAACAGCACAATTTCTACAACTCAGGCTGCTGTTGCTGTGGCACTCGACTATGCAGACACAGTAAAGAAGAATGATTCTTCAACAGAAAGCTTAAAAACACAACTCAAAGAAAGCCTTCAGGATGTTGCTAACGCAAGAAAAGAGGCTGACTTCTTTAAAAGAGAATTAGAAAGATTACAGGGTAGCAAAATAGAAGAAAATAAAGAAAACCCTGCACTTTGGTGATAACTATGAGTACATTAAAAATTAAAAAACTTAACGAAAAAGCTGTCGTTCCCAGTCGTGCTACCGCTGGTAGTGCTGGTATGGACCTTTATGCTGTTCTGGATGAACCAATAACTTTAAAACAGGGCGAAACTGCACTTATACCTACAGGAATTGCTATTGCTCTTGAAAGCGCTTCTGAAGCGGCATTTATATTCCCAAGAAGCGGTCTTTCTATTAAGCATGGTATTGGTCTTCTTAATTCTGTAGGCGTTATTGATAGCGACTATCGTGGTGAAATTAAGGTCGGCGTTATTAATCAGATAGATAAAGAATACACTATTGAACCAAACGAAAGAATCGCTCAGATGGTTATTATGCCTGTCAGTCTTCCAGAAATCGTTGAAGTAGACGAATTAGACGAAACAGAACGTGGAGCTGGTGGCTTTGGCTCAACAAACAGGTTTTAAATATTTGATATTATAGTTTATTGGAGATGTAAATTTGTCAACAATATCAGCAATAGTAACACCACAAACCGCTGCAGGTATTGGTATTGTCAGACTTTCTGGCGAAGATGCCATAAAAATCGCAGATAAGGTTTTTAAAGGTGTATCAGGTAAAAAAATTGAAGAAAAAAATGGCTACACTGCACTTTTCGGTCATGTTTATGATGGTGAAGATGTTATTGATGAAGCCGTTGCACTTCTTTTCAGAGCCCCAAAAAGCTACACAGGCGAAGATGTTGTAGAATTCAGCTGTCATGGTGGTCTTTACATACTTTCACGCGTTTTAAGGGCTACTTTTAACGCTGGTGCTGTTCCTGCGGAGCCAGGCGAATATACAAAAAGAGCATTTTTAAATGGTAAAATGGATTTATCTGAAGCAGAAGCTGTTATGTCACTTATTTCTGCTACAGGTGAAGATGCTCGTGCTGCAACTCTCAACGCCTTGGATGGTAATTTAAGCAGAGAAATAACAGAATGTCGCGATTCACTCGCCAGAACTGCAGCTTTTCTTGCAGCCTGGGTCGATTACCCTGACGAAGAAATACCTGAAATCAGTAATGACGAAATGATTTCTTCTTTCTCACTTGTTTTAAAAAGATTAGAAGCTCTTTTAGACGGCTTTGATGCCGGTCAGGCAATTTTAGAAGGAATTGACACTGCCATTGTAGGTAGACCCAACGTTGGTAAGAGCACACTCTTAAATGCTTTAACTGGTAGAAACAGAGCAATCGTAACTTCTGTTGCCGGAACCACACGTGATGTTTTAGAAGAAACTGTAAGACTTGGCAACATCACCTTAAGACTTGCTGACACGGCTGGTATTCGCACCGAAACAGACGATGAAATTGAAAAAATTGGTGTAGAAAGAGCGAAAGAACGCTTCGAGAGAGCAGGTCTTGTATTTATGGTGCTCGATGGTGCTGAAAAAATCTCTGCTGATGACAAGGAGCTTTTAAAGCTTTGTAAAGATAAACGTTGCATTGTTATTATAAACAAAAGCGATTTAGAAAAGGCTTTTTCATTTGACGATATAAAAGACTATGCCGAAAATATAGTAGAAATTTCTGCTAAAGAAAACGACGGTATTGATAAATTGAAGCAAATTGTCGAAAGCGTTGTTGGCACTGATAATTTCAATCCATCTGCCCCTCTTTTAACTACAGAAAGACAAAGAGTCTGTGTTTTGAAGGCTGTTGAAAATTTAAGAGAGGCTCTAAACGGATTGCAAATTGGCATCACAACAGATGCTATAAATGTTTCTGTTGACTGTGCAATTGAAGAGCTTTCTGTTTTGACAGGCGAAAAGGCAACCGAAACAGTTGTAAATGAAGTATTTAAAAACTTCTGTGTAGGTAAATAGAATTAAAACTCGGTCTATACCGATTTTTTCGTGTATCTACCGGGTTTTTATTATATGCAAAGCACCACTCCCGTAAGAGAGTGGTGCTTCGCTGTGGATGTGGGGTGTGAAAGAGAAAGATATGGCTTGGGCGAATTTCGCCCTATATAAACTCTGCTTTGCAGAGAATATATCAATTTAATTCAATTGATTCGAGTGTTTCCATTATAACTGGTTTCTCATTAGGTTTAGAAATCCTTACTACATACTCAAAATATTCATCTGTTTCACTTTTTGCTGTGTCAGCCTCAATTCCTGCCCTTCTTATGCTGTCAACCGCATGATTTAAAGTATTTATAAAAATTCTCATATCCTTAAACACTTTAATTGGTGGTTTGCTGGGTTCTTTTCTGCGTCTTATAATATCTTTAATAAGACGTTCAGCCTCACTTACAGTAAGATGTCTTTCTATAATAATATCAAGTGCTCTTTTTCTTGCAGAATTATCTGGAAGAGTAAGAAGTGCCCTTGCGTGACGCTCTGTTAAAGAAGCTATTACAATTTTATCTCGCATCTCTTCTGGTAATCTCAGAAGACGCAATTTATTTGAAAGAGTTGATTGCGCTTTACCTAATTTTCTGCCGATTTCTTCCTGAGAGAGATTGTGCTCTGTCATAAGTCTTTCTATTGCAACTGCTTCTTCAAAAAAATCGAGGTTCTGACGCTGGACGTTTTCAATTATTGCAAATAGTGCCGATTGCTCATCTGAAACATCCATTACAATACATGGGATTTTTGTAATACCTGTAATTCTTGCCGCTCTTAAGCGTCTTTCGCCTGAAATAAGCTCGTACTTTTCACCATCTAATGGACGAACGTTTATAGGCTGTAAAATTCCGTTTGCCCTTATTGAAGAAGCAAGATTTTCAAGCTCTATGTAATCAAAACGAACTCTTGGTTGATGTGGATTAGGGTAAATATTTTCATGTGGGATAAGCTGAATCTGACAATTCGCTTTTCCTCTTGTAGAAGTTTTAAGCATTTTTTACCGTCCTTTTAATTTTCTTTTTTCCACATCTTTTATCTCTCTGTTGTGACTACAATATACCACGAAAAATCATAAAAATAAAGCATTTTCGGTCGCGGTAAATCGACAGAAAATGCTTATATTTATTAAATTTAAAGTGGTTTTTTCGCTATTTGTGCAGAAACTCGCGGATATTTTGTCGGAATTTGCGAAATCTTTTTAATCTTTATTATATTTCTTTCGCCCTGTGAGCATAAATCGAAGCAGAATTTTTCTTCAATTTTACCTGAAAGCACCTTAAGTGCATTCTGGGCATTTTCAATTTCTAACTCTGCCAAAGACCCTTTCATAGAAACAAAGTAACCATCCTTCTTCACGAAAGGTAAGCAGTATTCAGAAAGAACTCTTAATTCTGCAACTGCTCTTGCAGTTGCAAAATCATACTGCTCTCTAAATTCTTTCTTCTGACCAGCCTCTTCAGCTCTCATATTAAGAATTTCGTAGTTAGAAAGCCCCATTTTCTCAGCAATATCTGCTACAACCTTTAATTTTTTACCGGTTGAATCAAGAAGTGTAACCTTTACATCGCTTCTTGCGGCAGCAATCACCAAACCCGGAAACCCAGCACCTGTACCGACATCGATTATTTTTGAATTTTCAGGAATTTCAACATACTTTAAAAGCATTAAGCTGTCAATAAAATGCTTTATTGCAATGCCTTCATCATCTTTTATAGCAGTAAGATTAATTTTTTCGTTCCATTCCTTCAATTCTTTTGCATATATTTCCAGCTTTTGAATTAATTCTGGGGAAATTTCTATTCCTACAATTTCTGCATTTGTTTCAATAATGCTTTTTATAGCCATAAATTAACCTCTGTAGAGAGCTGTAATTTCCATTAATGGCTCTCTGTATTTTTTAGGAACCTTGTTTAAGAAAGTATCATCCTTTAATACCTCGTTAAACAATCTCTTATTCTCATTATTTATCTGGAATTTTGAAATTACATCAATGAGCTCTTCTCTCTTTTCTTTATTTGCAAGGAATGTGCAAACAGAAAGTGTCACTTCTAATTCATCTGAAGGCGCAATTTCTTGGAGATAAATTTCAATATATCCATTTTTATTAATTAAGGTAAATTCTTTTTCTTCGCCATTTACTGTAGCTTTAATATCACCACTTACAATATCTCTGAACTTAAGAAGATAGTTTCTGCTCTGAGGAATAACTGATGTGTCGCCCTCTGCTTTTTTCACCTTAAATATAATGGTTGAATTATCCTCATTTATCATAAATGGTGTTTCACAATACGCACCTTGTTCAAAGCTCATTGTGCTGCCATCATCTTCATAAAGACGGAATTCATTGTTGCCTCTGAAAATAAGCAGTTCTAAATCCTTCGGATTTTCTACAGTATTATCCTTTTCATTCTTGCTCATTGGAATAATTGCACCTTCCTTTGCAAGAACAGGAATAGCGCTTATATCTCTGAACATTTTAACAACTCTGTTACCTGTGTAAATTCTGCCGTTATAAATATCGGTATATCTTCCCTCTGGTAACCACACATCAGCACTAGCCATACCAATTTCTGAATTTGTATGTTCTGTAATAGGAGCAACAATAAGCTCTGTACCAAAGAAGTATTCATTTTTAGCTTTATAAGCATTTTCCTCTTTTGGATATGTGTAATACATCGGCTCACAAATTGCTCTGCCTAAGCTTTGGGTGCGACGGTTCATTGTGTAAATATAAGGAAGAAGCTTATGTCTGAAACGAAGATTCTCTGTTGCAATTTTTTCTATAGGAGCACTATATTTCCAAGGCTCTTTACCCATAAATTCGTTTGCAGTTGAGTGAAGACGCATAACTGGGCTGTAAATACCAAACTGTACCCATCTTATATAAAGCTCGTCATCTTTTTTACCCCAACAGTGACCACCGATATCGTGGCTCCACCAAGGGTAACCAACATTGGCAGCAGTTGCTGTAAAGTAAACCTGAAAATCAAGACTTGACCATTTCTGGGTAGTATCACCACTGAAGCCCAATGGATAACGCTGACTACCAGCTCCAGCAAAGCGTGAAAGAATAAGAGGACGATTGTTATCCTTTGCATTATCTAAGAAATGGTAGTGATTAAGTGCCCAGAGTGGGTCCAAACCTTTAATTTTTGTGCGAGTACCTTGTTGCCAGTCAATCCACCAGAAATCAACACCCATTTTTTCCATTGGATGATGAAGTACCTTAAAGTAATGCTCAACAAATTTTTCGTCTGTTATATCAAACTGAACAGGCTCTTTTGTAGATGGGTCCTGACCCATTTTTTCGCACATTTCTTCATAAGCATCTTCATACCAACGAACACCTTGTGAAGGATGAAGATTGAATGTAACTTTATAATTATCATCCTGTAACTTTTTAAGAAAGCCTTGTGGGTCCGGGAATAAATCTGTGTTGAAGCTGTAACCAGTCCAGCCAACTGACCATACATCGTAAATATATTCCATAAAATTGAGGTGAGTTGATGGTTTAACAACATCTTTACCAAATTTCTTACGGATATCTACCCAGTGCCAGTCCATATCCACAGTGGCAACAGTAATCGGAATTTCTTCCTTTTTAAATCTATCCATAAGAGTCAAATATTCTTCTTGTGTGTATGCCTTGTAACGGCTCCACCAGTTTGAAAGTGCATAACGTGGAATAAGTGGTGTTTCACCGGTTAATTTATATAAATCACGTGTTGCACCAATATAATCGTAACCATAAGCAAAATAATACTCGTCTTTACCAGTTGATTTTCTTGGTAAAATTTTACCATCATCTGTTAAAATAAGAGTTTTACTGTCGTCGAGAATTGCAACACCATCCTTAGAGCAAACACCATCACCCAAGGTTATAATACCTGCGGTAACATCTAATGTACGACAAGTACCTTTTAAGTTTCCACTATGATAATCTGTAACAACTCTGCCATCACGAAGCTTTATTCTTACCATTTTCTTTTCTGTAAAAGAATACAGGAAATTACACTTTGTAGTTTTAATTTCTACAAAGCCATTACCTTTTTTTACTTCGAAACGTGGTTCGTCAAAATCTCTGAACCAAACTGCTTGTGTTGGCTCATCACAGAATTTTCCATTTTTAGTTTCTTCTACACGTACCATACAAGGAGTAAGAACGGTAATTCTTGTATTGCCATTTACAATAATATGGCTCTCTCTTGCTTTTGGTGAAGTTTTAATTTTAAATTTGTCAAAATATCGTTCCATTGTGTTTAACCTCAACCTTCGTGATATTATCGTTACACTATTTTATATTAAGAGCACTTCGCAGGTTCTCACCTAAAATGCCTCTTTTAGCCTCTTCTGATATAGGAAGACTTTTTATTCTTTCTATGGAATTTTTGGTATATTCAGCACTTTTATATGGAAAATCAAGCCCAAAAATACTGTTCTTTTCACCTGTCTGATGAATTAAGGTACATAAATCATCATCTGTAAGTGACCATGCACCCTGTCGAAGATTGCCCAGAGCATCCTTTTCCATTGAAATACTCGTAAGACCTGCATAAATATTATTGCCCTTACGTGAGTTATTGTTCATAACTAAAAGTGCTTCTCTAAAAAAGCTGTAGCCACCAACGTGCTCCATACTGAATTTCAAATCTGGAAAATTATAAGCTACTTCATCAAAAAGAAGCATGCTGTAATCTTTTATTCTGTGCCAATGAAGTCCCGTATGAAAAGAAACAAAAAGACCTTGTTTTTCCGCTTCGGCATAAACCTCAAAAAGCTCTCTGCCATCAACTTTAACCTCTTGTGCAGCAGGGTGAACTTTTATACCTTTAAATCCAAGAGCCTTTATTTCTTTTACTTGTTCGTTTATTGAACCTATATCAAAATTAATCGTACCAAAACCGATTAAATTTTTTTCATTTTTAATTTCTTCATATAGCCACTTATTCTGGTTAATTTTAATACCTACACGCTCTGTCTGGTGATTAAACGGCGCAAAGCAAACTGCACTTTCAATCTCACATTCTGCCATAAGCTCTTTTAAATTCTCTAACTGAGCATTATCTTTAGAGCCTTTCGGAAACACATGAGCGTGGTTAGCAAAAATTTTATAATCACTCATCTTTGTCACCCATAAACGATAAAAAGTCCATTAAATCACTTAAATCGTCATTATCATCGATTGGTTCATCTTCTGGAATATCACTGTAATAATCCCAGAGCATTTCTTCCTGATTTTCCGTTAATGGAGATGCTGGAATATCGTTTATTACTTCCATCTTTCTTGTTTTTGACCAAAGCGATGGTGTTACTCTTACTGTGTAGCCACAAGCAGACGGACAAAGCCACTCTGTCATTGGCAATTCAGGTAAACCAAACGCAGAAAGAATAGACATAATTACACCGCCGTGAGTAAAGATAGCACAGCTTGTAGTTCCTGTTTTTATAAGACCTTCAACAGTTTTAATAAATGTGTCACACACTCTTGTTGAAAACTCCTGATTGCTTTCACCATTTAATGGACGTGCATCCGGTCCACCAGCGAGCCATTCTTTAAACTCTTCGTGTGGGGCTAATTCTTCGGCAGTAAGATTTTCAAACTCACCAAAATCACACTCGTCAAAGCCACGCATTTCTATTGGGTTTTTTTGGGGATAAATAATTTTTGCAGTTTCTATACAACGCTTTAAGGTACTTGAAAAAACCACATCTGTTTTTGGATAATCATAATCCTTAAGCATTGTATTTAATTGGTCTATACCTTCTTTGCAAAGGGATTCGTCAGTATGACCTATGTATCGCCCCTCTAAATTCCCTTTAGTATAAGCGTGTCTTATAAGATGAATTGTGTAACTTTTCATTGCAATCTCCGTTTCAATGGTGTATTATGTTATACAGATAGTATAATGCAAAGGTGTGTGTTTTTACAAATGGTAAATTATGCAGAACGACTTTATGAACTTCGCACAGAAAAAGGCTTAAGTCAGAAAGAAGCCGCAAATGATTTAGGGGTCTCTCAGGCACTACTTTCACACTATGAAAAGGGCATAAGAGAGTTTGGGTTAGACTTTTTAAACCGTGCTGCTGACTATTATAAAGTCACTACCGACTATATTTTAGGTAGAACTGACAGTAGAACAGGTCTTGAATCGTCCTTCTTTCAGGATAGAGAAGAAGACGGTATATATAATACCACAACTATATACCGTTCTGCAATATTTATTCACGAAAGAATGAATACGGGCTCTGCTTTAGCAGGAGATAGTGCAGACCTTCTTTATTCGGTAGCTCTTTACAGAATACTTTTTACTGCGTCTCAAAAAGGCTATATTCCTAAAAGATGGTTTTCATTGCCACCAAAAATTGCAGAAAGCCTTCCTATGGCTGTAACAGAGGGTCTTTTAATGAACTTCCCTGACAAATCACCTAACGCAAAAAGATATGGTAACCCTGAACCAAAATCTATAGAAACTGTTATTAAAACAGTTGAAAGTTATATGAAAAAAGCAGCTACAGATATAGTAAAATCAGTAGATTAATAACACAGACTGGGTTGTGGCAAACATTGTTTGCTACAACCCAATTCTATTACTGTTTAAGAATCTCTTTATACATTTTAATGTATTCATTTGCAGATTTGCCCCAGCTGTTATCACTTTCCATAGCACGTTTAACAAGGATTTTCCAACCCTTTTTATCGCTATAGCCCTCACACGCTCTTCTTATAGCGTGAAGCATTTCGTGAGCATTATAATTTGCAAATGTAAATCCGTTACCCTCATTGTCACCACTATCTTTAACAGAGTCACGAAGACCGCCTGTTTCACGGACAATCGGAATAGAACCATAACGAAGAGCAACCATCTGTGAAAGACCACAAGGCTCACTCTTTGAAGGCATCAAGAAGAAGTCGGAACCAGCATAAATTTTTCTTGCAAGGTCTGGAATAAAGCCTAAGCAAAGACCAACCTGTTCTGGAAAACGAGCAGCAAGACCTCTGAAGAAATCTTCATATTCAGAGTCACCTGAACCTAAAACTACAAGCTGAATATCTGTTGTAGCTAAAAGCTCATCTAAAACTGCTTTACATAAATCTAGACCCTTATGAGAAACAAGACGTGAAACCATACCCATAACAGGAGTATCTTTCTTCTCAGGTAGACCAAAGAATTTTTGCAACTCTCTCTTATTTGTTGCTTTACCTGTCATTTTTTCACTGGAATAATTCTTGAAAATATCCTTATCCGTTTCTGGATTATAGTTTTCAATGTCAATACCATTAAGAATACCACGCAATTTAAAGCTACGTTCTTTAAGAATTGTGTCAAGACCATGTGAATACCAAGGGTCAAGAATTTCTTTAGCATAAGAAGGGCTCACTGTCGAAACTGCATTAGCACATTCAATAGCAGCTTTTGAGAAGTTAACTGTATCATCATATTCAATAAGATTTTTATGGCTGTAATCAAGACCTACAACATTGTCGATAAGTTCTTTACCATAAACACCCTGATATTGAATATTATGAATTGTGAAAACAGTTTTTATATTTTCATAGCCTGGTTTTGTAGCATAAATTGTACTGTAATAAAGTGGAGTAAGAGCTGTTTGCCAGTCATTACAATGAATAATATCTGGTTTGAAATCAATATGTGGAATTATCTCTAAAATAGCACGTGCGAAGAACGCAAAACGCTCTGCATCATCATAGTAGCCATAAAGTCCACCACGTTTAAAGTAATATTCGTTATCCAAAAGATAATAAGTAACTCCGCCATATTTTGCCTCAAAAATACCACAATATTGTCTTCTCCATGCAACCGGAACAGAAATATTTGTAACAAACCTCATTGTATCTCTGAGCTCTTGCTTTATTGTATCATAAAGTGGCATTACAACTCTGCAACCTATAAGACGTTTTCTCAAAGCTTGTGGCAAAGACCCTGCAACATCTGCAAGACCACCACTCGCAGCAAATGGTAATGCTTCACTGGCAGCATATAAAACTTTCATCGGAATCTCTCCTTTTTAATATATTGATGTAAGCATCGAAAGCGAATCATAAAGACCTGATGCAAAAAATACGATTGCTATTATAATTGCTAAAACAATCGGAAGCCCCAACTCAACAATCATCTTTAAGAGCTGAGTTTTCCTATATTTGGCAAAATCGCCCTCAAGCTTTTCTAATCGTTTTAATAAATCATTGTATTGGTCAACCGAGACGTTTAAATCTCCACCAGAAAAAGCAGATTGAACGTTAACATCTCTTTTAATGCTCTTAATCTGATTTCCTATTGCAGAAACTGTCTCTTTTTCATCATTTTCAGGTGAAAACCTTTTTTGCATATCTATAAGAGCGCCAAAAAGACTTTGCCCTCTTGCAGGAACATCTTTCTCAATAACAGAATTTAACCACCTTACTTGTGCTGTAGCAGGTGTTTCTTCTGCATAAAGCTTTTTAATCTGTTTTTCACAAAATGAACAGACCATCTCTTCGTTTTTTTCTATTGTGCATAATACAAAATCGAGTTCATCGGTCTTGCATCCACAAACAGGACAAACGCTCATAACTTTATATCCCTTTCAATTTAGATAACAATATTTTTACCAATTATAAACGGATAGCTCTTATCACCTGAAAGATTTTTATTTGGTGTAATAACAGAATCTTTATCCATAATAACGCAGTTAAGCTTAACATTTTCACTTATTACAGAATCCTGCATAATAATTGAATTTTCAACAACTGCACCACGTGCAATATTAACACCGCGGAAAACAACACAATTTTTAACAGTACCTTCAATAATACAACCATCAGCAACAAGAGAATTTTCTACCTTACTGTTAACACCATAACGAACAGGCATATCGTTACGCACTTTTGTGTAAATTGGTCTGTCTTTATTAAATAAATCTTTTCTTATATCTTTTTCAAGAAGAGCCATATTAGCTTCAAAATATTTGTTAACGCTGTCAATCTCGCAACCCCAGCCTGTAAACTCATAGCCATATATATTAAGATGTTCAACATTCTTCTGAAGAATTTCTTTTTCAAAGTTTGTGCCACCCGCACTTAAAGCATCAGCTACCAAAGACTCTAACAAAGCCTTTCTTATAAGAATCATTCCTGTATTGAAATTAATATTTTCTTTATTTTGTGGGTTAACTGCAATAGCTGTTACTTTACTGTTACCATCAACTGTTAAAGATGTCATATTTTCAAGTTCTGGAAGATTGCCCTTTTTATAAACAATTGTAATATCTGCATCCTTTTCAGAATGGAAGTCAAAAACATCGCTTAAATCAATATTACAAATGAAATTTGTATCTGAGAGAAGAACATATTGTTCGTTACAGGATTTAAGGAACCCACTTATTCTGCCAAGAACCTCCAATGTATTTGAAGAATCGTGCTCAGCTTGTGATGGATTAAATGGTGGTAACAAGAAAAGACCGTCAACCTTTCTTGCTAAATCCCAGGGTCTGCCGTTGCCAACGTGGTCCATAAGTGAACGATAGTGACTGTTTGTAATAACGCCAACCTTTGTTATTCCGCTGTTTACAAAATTAGAAAGAGCAAAGTCTATAAGACGATATCTGCCACCATAGAGCATTGAACCCATAGTTCTTCTTTGTGTAAAATCCTTAAGACAAGAATCATAAGAGTTTGAATAAACTATACCGAGAACATTTTTTGGCATCATATTGTTTGACCCCCTTTCACATCTTGAGCAATTGTTGTTTTTGCTTTTATCTTTGCATCCTTACCAATGGTAACCTGTGCACCAATAACACTAACGCCCCATTCGTCAAGATTTTCTACTTTTTCCGGATTTTCACCTATAACTGCACCTTCTTCAATAACTGCATTTTCTGCAATTATTGAATACTGAACAACTGCACCCTTTTTAATAATAGCACCAGGCATTACAATTGAGTAATGAACAGAAGCTCCTTCTTCAACAGCAACATCTGAGAAAAGAACGGAGTAATCAACATCACCCTCAATTTCACAACCCTCAGCTACTATTGAATTTTCAACCTTTGCCTTATCAGAAATATATTGTGGTGCTAAAGATTCGCTTCTACCGTAAATCTTCCATGAATCATCTGCTAAATCAATGTTAGCTTTTGGATTAAGAAGGTCTAAGTTTGCTTCCCAGAGAGAGTCGATAGTTCCAACATCTTTCCAGTAACCATCAAATGCATAAGCAAATAGTCTTTCGCCTGCTTCGTGCATTGCAGGAATAACATTTTTACCAAAATCGTTTGATGAATCCGGATTGTTTTCATCATCTATAAGATACTGACGAAGCTTTTCCCATGTAAACATGTAAACGCCCATTGAAGCTTTATTACTCTTTGGCTCTTTTGGTTTTTCTTCAAAAGCAGTAATTCTACCATCTTCATCAGTAAACATGAGACCAAAACGAGAAGCTTCTTCCCACGGCACTTCAAGCATTGCAATAGTACAAGCAGCATCCTTTTCCTTATGATATTTAAGCATCTCTGAATAATCCATTTTATAAATATGGTCACCAGAAAGAATTGCTACATATTCAGGATTGTATCTATCAATAAAATGAATATTCTGATAAATAGCATTTGCTGTACCCTTATACCATTCCTGACCATTAAGAGCCTGATATGGTGAAAGCACGTGAACGCCACCGCCGATTTCACGATCTAAATCCCAGGTGCTACCGCTACCGATATAGTCATTGAGAACGAGTGGCTGATATTGAGTTAAAACACCAACTGTAGAAATACCAGAGTTTGTGCAGTTAGATAATGGAAAGTCAATAATTCTGTATTTTCCTCCGTAAGGAACTGCAGGTTTCGCAATATTTTTTGTAAGTACGCCAAGACGAGAGCCCTGACCACCAGCTAAAAGCATAGCTATACATTCAGTTCTTTTTGCCATTGTTTTTACATTCCTTTCTAATTTCATTTTTTTCTTTTTGTTTGAGTTTTAAATATATTGTTGTAAGTGGCGGTAATTTCAAATCAATTGATTGACCATATTCGCCATAAGGCTCATCCAAAGTCTTATATGTCTTTTTGATTTTTTCTCCAGTTCCTCCAAACTTCTCAGAATCAGAGTTGAAGATTATTTCATAAGTACCTTTTTCTGGAACACCTATTTTATAAATCGGACGACTGACTGTTGTAAAGTTACAAACTGCTATAACCTTTTCTTTATTCTCATCGGTTCTGACAAACGCTATAACTGAGTTGTTGTTGTCATCACTTACCAACCAGTTAAAGCCTTCCCAGCTGTAATCTACCTGCCAGAACGGTGCCGTCTTTTTATAAAGAAGATTAAGCTCTTTTACATAGGTCTGAAGATTTCTATGTGCATCATAATCAAGCAAAATCCAATCAAGACCTTTTTTGTAATCCCACTCTATAAACTGACCGAATTCAGTGCCCATAAACAAAAGCTTTTTACCAGGATGTGCATACATATAACCTAAAAATGCTCTTACACCTGCAAACTTCTCTTCATAAGAACCAGGCATTTTATTTATTAGTGAACATTTGCCATGCACTACCTCGTCATGAGAAATAGGAAGAACAAAATTCTCTGAAAACGCATAAAAGAATGAAAACGTGATTAAATCGTGATTGAATTTTTTGTGAATGCCTTCCATTGAAAAATATTTCAAAATGTCATTCATCCAACCCATGTTCCATTTAAAGTTGAAGCCTAAGCCCCCTGCATAAACAGGTTTTGAAACAAGTGGCCATGCCGTACTTTCTTCTGCAACCATACATACATCAGAAAAGTCCTTAAAAACAGCTTCGTTAAGCTCTTGTAAAAACTCAACTGCTTCATAGTTTTTGTTGCCACCATCTTTATTTGCTATCCAATGACCATCATCCCTGCCATAGTCAAGATAAAGCATTGAAGCAACAGCATCTACTCTAAGACCATCTATATGATATTCCTGAAGCCAGAAGCAAGCGTTAGAAATCAAAAAGCTTTTAACTTCGTTTCTGCCAAAATCGAACACCTTAGTGCCCCACCCTAGATGTTCGCCTTTTCTTATATCTTCATATTCATAACACGCTTGACCATCAAAGATAGAGAGTCCATGTGCATCTTTAGGAAAATGTGCCGGTACCCAGTCAAGAATAACGCCGATACCTGCTTTATGACATTCGTCTATAAGGAATTTAAAATCATCGGGTGTTCCATAGCGCGAGGTTACCGAAAAATAACCTGTTACCTGATACCCCCACGAACCATCGAACGGATATTCAGAAAGTGGCATCATTTCAATGTGAGTATAACCCATCTTTTTAACATAAGGCACTAACTCTTTTGCTAAATCACGATAGCTTAAAAAATTGCCATCATCATATTGCTTCCAAGAGCCTAAGTGCATTTCATAAATATTGACAGGTGATTTATAAATTGAAGTTTTCTTTCTTTCTTCAAGCCATTTATTATCTCGCCATTTGTATTTGCTTTCAAATATTTTTGATGCCGTACCAGGTCTTGTTTCTGAATGAATTGCATAAGGGTCTGCTTTAAAATGCTTATTGCCTTTTGCATCAAATATCAAAAACTTGTATGCATCATATTCTTTGACATTCTTAACATAAGCCTCCCAGCAACCTGCTTCGTTAAGCTTTGCCATTATGGATGCATTTTCATCCCAACCATTAAAGTCACCCACCACTCTTACAGAGGTAGCGTGTGGTGCCCACACCCTGAAAACAAATTCATCTCCATTGATTTTGTGTGCTCCGAAAAATTCCTGAGCACGATAATTCTTACCTAAATGGAAAATGTAAATAGGAAAATCGTTAGGATTAACTTCCGTTTCTTTTATTTTCAACTCTTTTTCACCCCATTTTGATATATCTGTAATATAACTTTTTCTCTTTCAATTATATGTAGACACATTCTTATATTTTAATCATAACAAAACACTCTGTTGAATTCAAGTGTTTTTTGATATATTTTGTTCAAACGCCCATTAAAGTTTTTTGGTATATTTTGGTAATTTTGCACAAACAAAGCGTTTTTTAAGTCGAAAAAAGAAAAATAAAATCGACTTCTAAAATGTGAATTTTTTGTAAAAATACAATTTTTTGTGGTTGTTTTTTCCAAAACAGAATAATAATTCTATATTTTGTGTTATTATAGATTGCAATTGTTAAACGTTTAATTAATTTTCGCATTGAAAGGAAAATTTATGGATAATCGTTCTTTAGTTCAGGAAATAATTACCCTGAATGTAACTCACAGATACAGGGTTTCAAAAGCCGCCTCTTCATTGGGGCTATATTTTGGTCAACCAGCCATTATAGAGTTCATTTCTTATAACAATGGGTGCACACAAAAAGAACTTGCTGAGCACTTGCACGTCTCTGCCGCATCTGTTGCAACAACTCTTAAAAGAATGGAAAAATCCGGATTTATTTCACGAATTGAAGATAAGGGCGATTCCAGAAAAAAACACCTTACTGTTACAGAAAAAGGTGTTAACGCATTCAGAAATTTCAGAAAAGTTTGCGATGAAACAGATGAGCAAGTTTTTCAAGGTTTTACAGAAGAAGAAAAAGAAATGCTTATGGGTTTTCTCAAAAGACTTAATATGAATATTGCAGATAACGAAATGACAAAAGAGGATTTCAAAAAAATACTTTCGAAGGGTGGTAAATAAATGATAAAGAAATTATTAAGCTATGCAAAAGGTTACAGATTTTATGCTTTTTTATCTCCATTAGCAATTATTTTTGAAGTTTTAATTGAAGTTGCTATTCCCTTTTTAATGTCGGTTATAGTCGATTCTGGTATTAACGGAATTCCTTTATCGCAAAAAGAAGGCTTTGTTGTAGACATTCTTTTAAAAATGGGCTTTGGCGAAAAACAAGGTCTCGAGCTTGTTACTTCAACTGGTCTTTTGATGATTATAATGGCTTGTTTTTCTCTTATATGCGGTGCTTCTGCAGCATATTTTGCAGCAAAAGCAGGTATGGGCTTTGGTAAAAATTTAAGAGGTGCCATGTTCGGAAAAATTCAGGATTTCTCTTTTTCTAATGTTGATAAATTTTCAACAGGCTCACTTATTACGAGAATGACAACCGACGTTGGTATGATTCAGAATGCTTTTATGATGGCATTAAGAATGCTTGTGCGTTCACCTCTTATGTTTGTTATGGCAATAGCTATGGCAATAGACATCAACAAAAAACTATCTTTAGTATTCATAATCATAGGACCCGCTCTCTTTGCTGCACTTGTATTTATAGGCTCAAAAGCCCATCCAAGATTTGAGCGTATGTTTAAAAAATATGATAAATTCAACACTTCTATTCAAGAAAATTTAATTTCTATAAGAGTAGTAAAAGCGTTTGTACGTTCAAAACACGAAAAAGAAAAGTTTAAAATTTCAAACGATGAATTAAAAGCGGCTTCTATATTTGCTGAAAAGCTCATCATTTTAAACGGTCCTATTATGATGGTTGCTGTTTACACCTGTATAATTTCAATACTCTGGTTTGGTTCAAAGCTTATTTTTGTTGGAAGCATGCAATTAGGCGACCTTATGAGTTTCATTACTTACGTTCAGCAAATTCTTATGTCACTTATGATGATTTCTATGATTTTTGTTATGTCGGTTATGGCAAGAGCATCTATGAAACGTGTTTGCGAAGTACTTGATGAAGAACCTACCATCAATGACGAAACCGCCGATGAAAATTTAAAAGTAGAAAGCGGCAACATAGAATTTAAAAATGTTGTTTTCAGATATAACGAAACGGCCGAAGAACCAGTTCTTTCAAATATCAATCTTTCAATAAAATCTGGTGAAACTATTGGTATTCTCGGTGGTACAGGTAGTGCAAAATCGTCCCTTGTTCAACTGATTCCACGTCTTTACGATGTAAGCGAGGGTGAGGTTTTAGTTGGTGGCAGAAACGTTAAAGATTATAAGCTTCATAATCTACGCGACAGCGTTTCTATGGTGCTTCAATCTAATGTTCTTTTTTCTGGCACAATAGAAGAAAATCTTCGTTGGGGTAACGAAAATGCGACTATAGAAGAAATAAGAGAAGCAGCAAAAATTGCTTGTGCAGACGATTTTGTTATGAGCTTTCCGGACCAATACAATACCGATTTAAGTCAAGGTGGTGTCAATGTGTCTGGTGGTCAGAAGCAACGTCTTTGTATTGCACGTGCATTACTGAAAAACCCAAAAATCTTAATTCTTGACGACTCTACAAGTGCTGTTGATACAGCGACAGACGGCAAGATAAGAGAAGGAATGAAAAACTCCCTCCCTGAAACTACCAAAATTATAATTGCGCAAAGAATCAACTCAATTCAACACGCCGACAAGATAATCGTTATTGACGATGGTAAAATTGATGATATAGGCACACACGAAGAATTGCTTTCTCGAAACGAGATTTATAAGGATGTTTATCTTTCTCAGCAAGAAGGCAAAATGGAGCAATAAGAAAGGAGTGTAGAAAATGGCAGAAAAACAAATGAAAAAAAATGGGCCACCAGCAGGTGGACCTGGCAATAAAATGCGATTTGAAAAACCAGCAAATCCTGCTAAAACACTCTTAAGACTTTTAAGTTATGTTGTTAAAAACAAAGCTGTTTTAGTTTTGGTTGCTGTTCTTGTTGTTATAAGCTCTGGTGCTGGCGTTGCAGGAACTTACCTTTTAACACCAATCATAAATGAAATCGGAGCTGTTGTTCAGAACGGCACTTTTGATGTTACAAACATTATAAAATATCTTGTTATAATTGGCATCATCTATGTTTGTGGTGCTGCTGCAGGTTATGCTTATCAAAGACTTATGCTCAACATTTCACAAGGCACTCTCAATCTTTTAAGAAAAGACCTTTTTGACCATCTTCAAAGTCTTCCAATCAAGTTTTTTGATTCTCACACTCACGGCGAATTAATGAGCCGTTTTACAAATGATACCGATACAATTCGCGAAGCAATCAGCCAGGGATTAGTACAGACAATATCTTCTCTTGTTACCGTTATTGGTATTTTTTCTATGATGATTTATATAAGCCCTGCTTTAACTGGTCTTATTATTATAATGCTCTTTGTTATGCTCGGTATAATCAAGTTTATTGGTGGAAAAAGTGCAAGCTTCTTCAGAAAGCAACAGCAAAATATTGGTGCTGTTAATGGTTATATTGAAGAATTCATTGAAGGTCAGAGAGTTGTAAAGGTTTTCTGTCGTGAAGAAAAATCAAAAGAAAAATTTGCTTTCCATAATGAAAATTTCAGAAAATCAGCAACAAATGCTCACACTTGTGCAAGTATAATAATGCCTATTATGGGTAATCTTTCTTACTTTAATTTCGCTGCTACTGCTACCCTTGGGGCTTTCATAATTATTCATTTTGGAACAAGTGAGCCTTCTGGTCTTGCAGGCTTTCTTCTTGGTGGCTTTGAGGGTGCTCTTACCCTCGGCTCTCTTGCAGCGTTCTTACAATACACAAGACAATTTTCAAACCCTATCAGCCAGGTTTCACAACAGCTTAACAACATTTTAGCGGCTCTCGCTGGTGCTGAAAGAATTTTTGCAATTATTGACACAAAACCAGAAGAAGATGATGGATATGTTACTTTAGTTAATGCGAAAATTGATGAAAATGGCAATATTACAGAGTGTGAAGAACGTACTGAAACATGGGCTTGGCGACACCCACACTCGGCTGACGGCTCTGTAACCTATACACTTTTAAAAGGCGATGTGCGTTTCCACGATGTTACATTCTCGTACGATGGCAAAAAGACCGTATTAAAAAATGTTTCTCTTTATGCAAAGCCTGGTCAGAAAATCGCCTTTGTTGGTTCAACCGGTGCAGGTAAAACAACAATTACAAATCTTATAAATCGTTTTTATGATATTGATGAAGGTAAAATCACTTATGATGGAATTAATATCAAAAAAATAAAAAAAGATGATTTAAGGCGTTCTCTTGCCATGGTTCTTCAGGATACACACCTTTTCACCGGTACTGTTGAAGACAACATACGCTATGGTAAGCTTGACGCTACACACGATGAAATTGTTGCGGCTGCAAAGCTTTCTAATGCACACAGCTTTATAAAGAGATTGCCTGATGGTTATAACACAATGCTCACTGGTGATGGTGGCAACCTCTCACAAGGTCAGCGTCAGTTACTTGCAATAGCACGTGCTGCAGTTGCAAACCCGCCTGTGCTTATCCTGGATGAAGCAACAAGCTCAATAGACACAAGAACAGAAAAGCTTATTGAAAAGGGTATGGATAAGCTTATGGAAAACAAGACTGTTTTTGTAATTGCTCACAGACTTTCCACTGTAAGAAACTCAAACGCAATTATGGTGCTTGAGGATGGTCAGATTATAGAAAAAGGTGACCACGACACGCTTATAGAAGAAAAAGGGAGATATTTCAAACTTTATACAGGGCAGTTTGAATTATCTTAAAACCTAAGCAGGTCAAGGCTTTCAAGCCTTTCGACCTGCTTTTTTCTGCGTTACAAATATTAAGATTTTGTAATAAGTATTGAGAATTTTTTAAAATTTAGTATAATAGAATAAAAATATAATAAATAAAATAGAAAATTTGCGTGGTATTTATTATGAATAATATATTAAAATCTGAAAAGTCAGTAAAGACCTTAGCAGAAATACGCAAATTCCTGTTAAGTGACAGATGGATGGTTGCTCTCGCACTTTTCACAATGATAATCGCCTGTCTTCACTCACATTTCCCTAAAGAAGACTTTCACATCTGGGGCTCCGTTGTTTTAGGGTATATAACAGGCGTTTGCTTCCTGCTCACGGGTGACATTATGGCAATGCTCATCCCTACACTCTTTACCTATATTATTGCAATGCGATGTTACAACTCGCTTGAAGCTTTCAGCAAAATATGGTATCTTGCGATACCTCTTGCTTTTATGCTGTTGTTTAATCTTATTTATTACGGCAAAAAACCAAGCTTTAAAGGTTCGCAATTTTTCCCTATGCTTTTTGTGTCGCTCGCCGTTACTCTCGGTGGTGTTGGTGTTATTTCTGCTGAGGATTATTTTGCTGGTGCATCAATTTACAATATGCTTGGTATTGGATTTGGAATGCTTTTTATCTATTGCATATTCTTTCCAAGAATTAATATAACAAACGAATACTCTCTTATTGATAAGCTTTCAAAAATAATGGTTATGGTAGGGCTTACTGCGGCTCTTATGATTTTTGCCCACTACTTAATAAACATTAATGATGTTATGGATACGGGTAGTACTCTCTATATGAGGTGGCGCAACAATACTTCAACAATTCTTATGATTGCTTTGCCTTTCACTTTCTTCAGAGCAAATAAATCGCCTTATTCAATTATCATTGGTTTTATTTATTATATGGCGATGCTTCTTACCGGCTCTCGTGGTGGTATGGTGTTTGGTACTATTGAACTTGCTATGTGTATTGTTATGTTCGTTCTATACGACAAGCGTCGCCGCCTTGCTTATGCTATAATTTGTGGTTGCTTTGTTGTTGCCGCACTTATTTATCTTCCTGAAATAACACAGTTTTTAAACCACACCTTGAAACGTCTTTTTAACGTTCTTAACGAATTCCTTATGGGAGGCGAAGATACCGAAACAAGAGTTAGACACTACGCTCGTGGTATACAGGATTATTTAAACAACCCTGTTTTTGGCACAGGTCTTGGTAATATGACCAATCGTGATATTTTCAAAAACAAGCCCGGTGCTCTTTGCTGGTATCATTGTGAGCCTATTCAGATTGCTGGTAGCTTCGGTACTGTTGGAATTATTGCATATATTTACCAGTTCGCAAAACGAAATATATTAATCTGGAAAAAAGCTACACTTTTCAATATGACGATATTCTTGTCTTACATAAGCCTCGAATTAATGTCACTTGTAAATCCTGGTATTCTCTGCCCTGTACCATATCTTTTACTCATAACAATTTTTATGATTATTGTTGAAAAATGTGATGATGGAGAAGCACAGGAAAAAATACCAGTTTTAAAGAAATTCAGAGATAAACGAAAAGCTAAGAAAAAAGCAAACAAAGAATTAGTAACAAAATAAAAAATGTCGGTAGAAAAAACTACCGACATTTTTATTTTTTAATAATATCTGATTAACGAAACCACTTTACCTAAAATTACAACTTCATTCGTAATAATTGGTTCAAACTCATCGTTTTCAGGTTGAAGACGAAAATGACCGTTTTCTTTAAAGAAGCGTTTAACTGTCGCTTCATCTTCTAGCATAGCTACAACGATGTCGCCATTGTTTGCATAAGGTGTTTTTTCTGCAATTACAATATCACCATCGTGAATACCTGCCCAGAGCATACTCTCGCCACGAACCTTTAAAGCAAATAATGGCTTATCACGAGAGACTCTGCCACCATAAGGAATATAGCCTTCTATCTGTTCAACCGCAAGAATAGGAATACCTGCTGTTACAGTACCGATAAGCGGAACTTGTGTAAAGCTTTCATCCTGACCTAAAATACGAATAGCTCTTTTTAAAAGTGGGTCACGAAGAATATAACCTGCTTTTTCAAGTGCCTGAAGATGAGCGTGAACTGTAGAGGTAGACTTCAAACCAACCGCAGCACCGATTTCTCTGATTGATGGTGGCACGCCACCTTGAGAGCGCTCAACTAAAAACTCGTAAATTCTTTTTTGTGTATCCGAAATTTTTTCCATAAAAGCACCTCCACTTTCTATGTTATGAGGTCATTATAACACACCTACACCCAAAATGTCAAACATTTGTTTGTAATTTTTTAAAAAATTTTTTCATATTGTTTTCTGAGGTGATATAATGTATAAAATCTTAACTTTCAGAACCCTTTGTGTCATTTCTGCTATAATATGTATATTGATGATTTTTTCATCAGTTGCGAACACATTTTTGCCTGTTTTAGCCGTATTTAAAGAAACGCAAAAAGAAGTATTAATTATAATGTACCATCAGATAAGTGAAAACAGCTCCCTTTGGGGTGACTATGTGATTCCTGAAAATTTGCTCGTTTCTGATTTTGAATACCTGAAAAACAATGGATTTACTGCTGTTAAAATAAAAGATTTAATAGACTTTACAAATGGGAAAAAGGATTTACCCGACAAAAGTGTTGTAATAACGTTTGACGATGGTCAGAGAAGCTTTCTCACAAAGGTTGTGCCTCTTTTAGAAAAATATAATTTCCCAGCAAATGTAAATATAGTTGGCTCTCTTATTGATTTATATACTGAAAATGGCGAAACCGATGACCGCTATGCCTATCTTAACTGGAACGACCTAAAAATCCTATCCCAGCATCCTCTTGTTGAAATTGGGCACCATTCTTATAACTTCCACTCATTAGGTCTTCGCAGAGGTATGGGTAAAATTTATGGTGAAAGTAACTCTGTCTATAGCGAAATAATAAAAACCGATATTGAAACGCTCAACAACAAGCTGCTTTCTAACATCGGTTTTGTACCTTTTATTATGGCATACCCTTATGGTATTAAAAATAAAACTCTTGAAGAAATAGTAAAATCAGAGGGCTTTTCTGTAACATTAAGCTGCAGAGAAAGTGTTAACAAAATTTCTGTTGGTGATGAATTATTTGATTTAGGTCGATTTAACCGTCCTTACAAATATAGTGCAAACACATTCTTTACAGAGATAGTAACCTGATGATTTTCTCTACACATTCTTCTGCCGTTAAATTATCACAATCAATTTTAATGTCAGCATATTTTTCATAAAGTGGTTTTCGCTCTTTAAAAATATCATCAACTGTATTTCCATTCGTTAAAACAACGCCTCGGGATTTTATATCACCGATTCTCCTTTTTATTTCATCAATTGGCAAAGAAAGATAAACGATTACCCCATTTTCTTTTAATTGATTCATAGCTCTTTCACCAAAGACAGCACTACCACCAGTTGCAATAACAGAATTTTTAAAATCAGCATTTAGAATTATATCTTCTTCTATATTTAAAAAAGCTTTTGTGCCATTATCCTTTATGATGTCACAAAGGCTTTTTTTATATTTCTCCTGAATCAGAAGGTCTGTGTCTGTAAAAGATAATAAAAGTGATTTTGCAAGAAGAACGCCAATGGTACTCTTACCAACTGCAGGCATTCCAATAAGAACAACATTTTTCATAAAAAGTCACCCCAAAAATGCACAAATTTTCAAGCTTTTTTTCTTGATTTTATCACTCATTTTTAGAAAACGCAAGGTTATATTTTTAACAAGGTGAATTCTATTGACAAAAAATACAGCGTGAATTATAATTTAGTTAATAGAGTTAAAAATCAGCCTATTGATTTGTGCAAAACATACATAAATCAATTTGTTGATTTACCCACATTTTAAAGTTGTATTCTTACAACAAAGGAGAAAAATTATGAACTTTGAACAATGGAACGGTTTTGTTGATGGTGAATGGCGACACATAATTGATGTTCGTGATTTCATTCAGAGAAACTATACACCTTACCATGGTGATGGTGCATTTTTAAAAGGTGCTACAGAAAGAACAAAAAATTTAACTAAAAAATTCTACGACCTTTGCGAAGAAGAAAAAAAGGCTGGCGGTGTACTTGATATTGACACAGAACACGTTGCCTCTCCATGCAGTTATGCGCCTGGCTACCTTGATAAAGAAAATGAGCTTATTGTTGGTGTTCAGACAGATGCTCCGTTAAAAAGAGGTGTTCACCCATTTGGTGGTATCAGAATGGCTCGTGACGCTTGTAAGGCTTATGGCTACGAGCTTTCTCAGAAGGTTGAAGATTATTTCAAATACAGAACTACTCACAACGATGGCGTTTTCAGAATTTACACAGACGAAATGCGTGCGGCTCGTCACTGCGCTCTTTTAACAGGTCTTCCTGATGCTTATGGCCGTGGCAGAATTATTGGTGACTATCGTAGAGTTGCACTTTATGGTATTGATGCACTTATCGAAAAGAAAAAAGAAGATAAACGTCAGCTCGGTTTAGAAAATGCTACTGCTGAATCAATGAATTTACTTGAAGAACTCTATAAACAAATTGAGTTCTTAGGTCTTCTTAAAGAAATGGCAAAATTGTATGGTTTTGATATTTCAAGACCTGCACAGAACGCAAAAGAAGCAATTCAATGGACATATTTCGGCTACCTTGCTGCTAACAAAGAGCAGAATGGTGCTGCTATGTCTTTTGGTAGAACAAGCACATTCTTCGATATTTATATTGAAAGAGATATTAAAGCTGGTATTCTTACAGAAGAAGAAGCACAGGAGCTCATTGACGATTTAGTGTTAAAGCTTCGTATGTGCCGTCATTTAAGAACACCTGAATATAACGAGCTTTTCGGTGGCGACCCAATGTGGATTACCGAAAGCGTTGGTGGTATGGGTGAAGATAACAGAACACTTGTTACAAAAACTTCTTTCCGTATGCTCAATACTCTTCGCACATTAGGTCCTGCTCCAGAACCAAATCTTACAGTTCTCTGGAGTTATCGTTTACCGGAGGGATTTAAAAAATTCTGTGCTGAGCTTTCTATTGAAACAGATGCTATTCAATATGAAAATGACGACTTAATGAGAAACGACTACGGCGATGACTACGCAATTGCTTGCTGTGTTTCTGCTATGAAGATTGGTAAGCAAATGCAGTTCTTCGGTGCTAGAACAAACCTTGCAAAGCTTTTACTCATAACTCTTAACGGTGGTGTCGATAATGTATTCGGTACAAAAATCGGTCCACAAATGGAAGTAATGAGCGACGATGTTCTAGATTTCGACAAGGTTATGGAGCGTTTCAGAATTTATCTTTCATGGCTTTGTAAGCTTTATGTTAATACAATGAATACAATTCACTTTATGCACGATAAATACGCTTATGAAAGAACTCAAATGGCTCTTCATAACACTGATGTTCAGCGTCTTATGGCATTTGGTGTTGCTGGTCTCTCAGTTATTGCAGACTCACTTTCTGCAATCAAATACGCTAAGGTTACTCCTATTAAAGATAAAGAAACCGGACTTATTGTTGACTTCAGCATTGAAGGAGACTTCCCTAAATTTGGTAACGATGATGAGCGTGTAGACTTAATTGCACAGAACCTCATTCGTGACACAATTACCGAACTCAGAAAAACACCAACTTACAGAGATGCAAAACATACTCTTTCTGTTCTTACAATTACGTCTAACGTTGTTTATGGTAAGAAAACAGGTGCTACACCTGATGGCAGAAAGAAGGGCGAACCATTTGCACCAGGTGCAAACCCAATGCATAACCGCGAAGTAAACGGTGCTCTTGCCTCTCTTAACTCTGTTGCAAAGCTCTCTTATTGTGATGCGAGAGACGGTATTTCTAACACATTCTCAATAGTTCCAGAAGCTCTTGGTAACTCTTTAGAAGACAGAGTAGAAAACCTTGTAAGTATCCTTAACGGTTACTTCCTTAACAATGCTCACCACATAAATGTTAATGTTTTAAACAGAGAAACTCTTCTTAAAGCGTATGAGCATCCAGAAGATTACCCTAACCTTACAATTCGTGTTTCTGGCTACGCTGTTAACTTCTGCAAGCTCTCAAAAGAACAACAAAAAGAAGTTATTATGAGAACCTTCCACGAAGCTGTTTAATTATGACTGGTAGAATTCATTCTTTTCAAAGTCTTGGCACAGCAGATGGCCCAGGTGTGAGAGCAGTAGTTTTTATGCAAGGATGTCCATTAAGATGTGCTTGTTGCCATAACCCTGACACATGGGATTTTAATGGTGGCACTGAAGTAACTGCTGAAGAAGTTTTTACAAAGATTAAAAGACTTAAAAACTATTTTGGTAAAGATGGTGGTGTTACCGTTTCAGGTGGCGAACCACTTATGCAACCAAAATTTATAAAGGCACTTTTTATGCTTTGTAAAACTGATGGAATTACTACAGCAATTGATACTTCTGGCTGTGTGCTTAACGATAGTGTAAAAGAGGTTTTAAAGCTAACCGATACTGTGCTTTTAGATTATAAATACATCACCGACGAGCTTTATAAGACTAAAGTTGGTTGCGAAAAAGCAAAGGTTGATGAATTTTTAGAGTATCTCGATAGCCAGAATATTAACACATGGATAAGACAAGTTATTATTAAAGATTTGAATAATAACGAAGCTTCTGTAAAAGCTCTCAAGGAACTAAAAGAAAAATATTCCTGCATTAAAAAAATTGAACTTTTACCATTCAAAAAGCTATGTATTGAAAAATACGAAAAATTAAATCTTCAATTTCCACTCGCAGAAACTAAAGAAACAACAAAACAGGAAATTGAAAGCTTGTCTGAATTTTTAAAATGAAATAAAAATGTTATAAAAAAAGACTACAAACTTACTGAGAAAGGTAAGCTTGTAGTCTTTTTTGTGGTAAAATGTAGTTGATGAAAAAATAATAAAAATTTCAGACCCGATATATACAGTTTCAGGCAGATGAATTACTTGGAAAATTATAAAAAAACACAAGGAATAACCAAAAGGTTGTTCCTTGTATTTGGTCGGAGTGAAGAGACTCGTGGGGCGGTGCCCCACGAATAAATTCGATTATGTTCGGCTTCGCCGAGAGTCGTTCGAGTCTCTTTCCCAATTTTTTCATTACAAAAATAAAAACAGCAATACCTAAAAGGTATTACTGTTTTTATGGTCGAGTGGCGTTATAGTAATCAAGCGTAAACCCACATAAATACTAGGTTTTTCGCAGCCATAAACAGTATATATACTGTGATTACTATATTTTATGCACAAGAAACTCGATGTCTGCGCAAGAAAAAATGAAGAATGTGAAAAATTGCTAGCGGAGATGGTTGAGCGAATAAAAGTTTAGATAAAAGCAAAAAACGAAACTAAAGAAATTCAGTTAATACAACTGTTGTCATAATATGTATATTTTTTATTTGGTTATCGCTTAAGCCACTGTTTGGGATTGAATGATGAACTTCATTTACATCATCTAATAAAGAAGAAAAATAAGAATTATGACACTGTTCGGAAAGAATTTGATACAACTTATATAGTGTAAGGTTTGTATTGTTAGAACTTTTTTCTCCAATGTCCTGCGCCATTTCTGAGATAGTCGGTCTTTTGTTTTTATTTTTGTTGTATCGTTTTTCTCCAAACAGTTCTTCTTTTTTTACAATAGATTGTTTTCGATTAAGTTCTTCAAAATCTATAGTCAGTCCAAGATACCCTTCAGCATCATGAGGTTTTTTCAACAAGTATAAAAATTCAATCAGTTGTTCCAACATATTCCTAATAATCAGGTTGCCATTCCGTCGCAAAAAAGTTTCGTCCTCTGAATGATTATTAAGAAAAAACACATCTTCGGTAAAATGTTTGATAAAATTCATTTTCACCCAACAAATATGTTCTTTATCAGTTCCGGCAGAAGCATCAAGTTCTTGTACCGAAATTGTTATTGCCTGTGCTAATGCCTCTATAATCGCTGCATCAATCTTTCCCATAATGTGTCTCCCTGTTGATAACTTTTAAAAAGCCGCAAATTTGGTCAAAGTATCGATATTATCAATCACGCCAAAAGCCACATCAAACAAAGCTTTTGGCAGCAAAAAACAGCACATATCCCTTGATTACTGTGTTGTTTTACCAATAAGCAGTTAATGTACCTTCGTTTTCGTATTCTACAGTATATCCTAGCATTTCTAAAATCGCACCGAAATCATCTGTTTCATATTTAGTATCAAAATAATCAAAAATATCTTCTTTGTTATCCTTATGAATTTCAGACCAATCGTAATTGCCTATGAGATAGAGTATTAGTGATTTTTCTGCGGCATCTAATGGATACTCCTCAACAATATTAAACATTTCATCTTTGTTATCACATAACGAAATATCAGTAGTGACAATCGAATATTGGTATATATCTAAAACTTTGAGATTAACAAAAAATTCCGGAACACTCCAATTATCAACGTTTTTGGCGATATTAGTTCTATCAAAATTCATTGTTTCTAATTCTGCTATCCGCTTATAAATATCTTGCTTAACTTCATTAGAAAAATTGTCGTATGTGTTATACCAATCATCAGACAATGTATTTTCAAGTTTGCCTTCAATACTTGTTAACATATACCAATCTGCCAGTGAATTTACAGAGTAATATTTATTACCTAAACCATAATTGAAATTTGTATTTAAGACAGTATAATCATTGTTTTTTAAGCTATTATACATTCTGCTTAAATAATCAACACTAATAGCATAGTTCAAGTTTTGTGCATCATCAGCATTATATCTAGCATAAGTAACGCCAATAACTTTGTTGAATTTGTTTAATAAAACACCTCCACTACTGCCAGGGGAAATAGGTGCAGTGATTCTTATTTCATAATCATTGTCAGCATTACTGATAATACCTGTTGAAACAGTGTTTAATTCACCCTTAGGACTACCAATTGCTGTTACAGAATCTCCTGCTTTTAAATGTGTAGCGTTTCCTACAGAGATGGGTTTAAACTTAAAGTCACCGCTTAGTATCGATAGATCGTTTTCTTCGTTGAAAATTAAAACATCACTAATAGGATATTCTTTATTTTCGTCAGAGATAATTTTAATTTTATAGGCACCCTCAATTACATGAAAATTTGTTACTATGTAATCTGGTTTATAAGCACAAAAACCACTGCCTGTAGAAATTTGATTATTGTATTTATCATAAACCTCAATCATAACAACAGAATCTTTTATTGATTCAATATTTTTAGGTGCGAAAATTATTAAAGGCAAAATTGCAAAAACAACTACTAAGAAAGAAATCAGTATTATTTTGCTTTTCGAATTTTTCTTTCTAGTATTTATATTTTCCATAGCATCACTTCCGCTAAAATTATAACATATCGGCTTTTACAAATCAATATAATAAGAAATTTCCGAACTCAACCCAAAGGTCAAATTCGGAAATTTGATCGGGATACCAATATCGTAATCAAGCGGAATCCCGTTTTTAATGAATGATGAATATTGAATAATGGAGAATGAATAGTACAAAATCAAAAATCCGCCGATTTTCATCAGCGGATTTCCGATTTTGGTCGGAGTGAAGAGACTCGAACTCCCGACATTCTGGTCCCAAACCAGACGCGCTACCAACTGCGCTACACCCCGATTGAAGATTATGTCTTCAAAGCATTGATATTATAGCGAATAATGTTTTAATTGTCAATAGTAAATTTGAAAAAAGTTTTAAAAAATTGAAACCACAAAAAGTTAATTGCTTTTTGTGGCTTCATTTATATCATTTTCATTTGTTTTGCTTTCTTCTTTTTTGGCTGTTTCCAAAAATCCGGGCATTTCTCCTGGTTTAGTGCTGTATTCACTTGAAAAAGCAGCGCCTTTATTTTGAATTTCAGGTGGTTTAAAAGCTTTTAAGAACTTTGGCAATTCTATTTTCCTTTTTTCCTCGTCTGATTTTTCTTTGTTATTCTTTACAAAACGCCTTTTTCTTACATCTAAAAGAGCCGCAAAGGATGCTACTACAAGTAAAAGATTGCCTTCCCAGAATGCTAACTCAACTAATAAAACTGTTGTGGGTGTTCTATAAACTATGGTCTGATTGCCATTTTCAACTTTTGTTATAGTATTCACAAATCCGAATTTATTTGTTAAAACATAGCATACACCGTCGTTGGTTGCTATAACCTTGCGATTTTTAAGCTCCGCAATATTCGTAGCACCTTTTTCAGAAAATGTTAAAGGCTTTCCGTCCTGAGAAAATACAAATCTCGCATTTTGGGTATAAACAACGATATTGTCATCCTGGTTAACAGAAAGTGCATAATCCGTTTTTAAAGGCAATTCAAACGAAAACATCTTCTCGTTATTCACCCACCCAGTAACCGCTGTATTATCACCTATAACAATTACGCCCTCACTTGTTACAGCAAAGCCGTTAAAATCGGTTGGTACAATTCCCCCTACTTTTGTAACAATCGGCATAAAAATTAAAATCATCGAGAGAATTATAAACGGCTTTAATTTTCTTATATATTTAAAATCCATTGTTATTACATGCTTTCAGGAGCTTGAATTTTAAGCATAGAAAGAACATTTTTCATTGTATTTCTTACACAATTGCAAAGGAAAATTCTTGCTTGCATCAAGCTTTCGTCATCTGTCATAACACGCTGAGCATTATAAAATCTATGGAACTTTGTAGCAAGCTCTCCTGCATAATGTGTAATTTTTGCTGGGTCATAAGTGTTAGCTGCAAGAATAATTAAGCCTGTAAGTGAAGCTAAGTGGCTGATTAAATCTTTTTCTTCAGGTGAAGAAAGGAGCATAAGCTCTTCTTTTGAAGGCTTTCTGATTTTAACACCCTCGTTCTGGAGCTTTCTTAAAATACTACAAATTCTTGCGTGTGCATATTGGCAGTAATAAACTGGGTTCTGGTTAGACTGTTCAACTGCAAGACCTAAGTCAAAATCCATAGCACTGCCAGCTTCACGCATATTAAATAAAAATCTTACTGCATCTATAGGAACTTCGTCGAGTAAATCAACGAGTGTAATTGCTTTACCAGTTCTCTTTGACATTTTAACAGCTTGTCCATCTTTCATAAGGTTAACGAGCTGCATTAAAACAACGTCAAGTCTGTCACCATCAATTCCGACTGCTTCCATAGCACCCTTCATTCTTGCAACGTGACCGTGGTGGTCTGCACCCCAGACGTCAATAGCCTTATCAAATCCACGTTTTAAGAGTTTGTTTCTGTGATACGCAATATCTGCTGCAAAATATGTTGGGTTACCATTCTGACGAATAAGAACGTCGTCTTTTAATTCAAGTTTTTCAATATCTTCGTCTGACTTACCCTGTTTTTTAAGAATTTCAGTCTGAATTTCTTTATTTTTATACCAGAGTGCACCGTCTTTTTCATAAGTATGACCATTTTTCTTTAAAATGTCGATTGTTTCTTGTAATTCACCGCCGTTATGAAGAGAAAGCTCTGAGAACCAAAGGTCATAGTCAATTCTGTATTTTTCCATTGCACCCTTCATTGTTTCAATGTTTTTAGGTAATGCAAATTCTACAAGTGCCTTTCTTCTTACTTCTTCTGTTTCTTTAAGATATTTATCTCCATAAACATCAATAAATTCCTGTGCTCTTACCTTAATATCTTCACCATGATAACTATCTTCAGGGAGCTCAATTGCATCTTCACCCAAAAGAAGCTGTTGGTAACGAACATCTAATGAAAGACCAAATTTATCAATCTGATTACCGGCATCATTCACATAGAATTCTCTTGCAACCTCATAGCCAGCCCACTCTAAAACTGCTGCAAGGCAGTCACCAAGAGCACCACCACGAGCATTACCCATGTGCATAGGGCCAGTTGGATTTGCAGAAACAAATTCAACATTTATTTTTTTACCCTTACCAAAATCGCTTTTTCCGTAGTTATCGCCCAAAGCATCTATATCTGAAAGAACATCTGCATAAAAATCATTCTTTAAGAAAAAGTTTATAAACCCAGGACCTGCGATTTCACATTTTTCAAAATATGTGTTATTCAAATCAATTTTATTCTGAATTTCTTCTGCAATTTTTCTTGGTGGCATTCTTAAAGCCTTTGAGAGCATAAATGCAGCATTTGCTGAATAGTCACCATTATTTCTGTCTGCAGGAATTTCTGTTTTGAACTGAGGAATTTCTGCTTCAATAAATGTGCCGTCTGCCATATTCGCCTTTAAGGCAGCGGTTACTGAATCTATAATTTGTTTTTCTGCAATACTAACTATTTTTGACATATTATCACCTTTTAACCTTTACCATAACGGTTACAGTATTTTCTGCAACCATACTTGAATTAAAATCTATTGTATATCTGAGTTTTATTTTCCCACCATGGTCACCTAAGTTATTAAACACGCTGCTTGCAAAAACGCCCATCATAATAGAGCCTGCAGGAGTATCGTAGTAACACGA
Source organism: uncultured Clostridia bacterium (assembly GCA_937916395.1). Classification (GTDB taxonomy): domain Bacteria; phylum Bacillota; class Clostridia; order Oscillospirales; family Acutalibacteraceae; genus DTU089. Next base: position 55,773 of record CALFTN010000051.1, read on the forward strand.
GTGGCGTTTATTTTTTTCAATTATAAATTGTGAATTGTAGTTGCCTCTGCGTGTTATTGTAACCTTTTCAGGAGAATCGAGTGAAATGGTTGTTACAGAGCCTTCCATCTCTTCGTCAATTTCTTTATATTCTATCACGTAACCATTGTCTGTTTTTTCGAAAGTACCCTGTGCATTAATTTCAAGCACATCGCTCTCATTATCTTCAGTAGTCTGAACGGTTACAAATTTTACTATAGCATCATTTTTCATTATGTTTTTCTTCTGCGTACGCTAATAATCTATCAATAAGCTCACTATAAGGTACGCCAACCTTTGCAAAGAGTTTTGGGAACATACTTATTGATGTAAACCCAGGAAGAGTATTTAACTCATTAAGACAAATTCTACCATCTTCTAAAAGGAAGAAATCAACACGTGAAAGTCCTGAGCAATTAAGTGCGAGATAAGCCTTTTTTGCTGCTTCCTGAACTTTCAACTCTACGCCCTCTGGAAGCTGAGCTGGAATTGCAAGACCAGTTGAGTCATTTATGTATTTTGCTTCATAATCATAAAATTCTGCAGTTGGTAAAATCTCACCAACACAAGAAGCAACCGGCTCGTCGTTACCCATAACCGCACATTCAATTTCTCGACCAACCAAAGTTTCTTCTAAAACAACTTTTCTGTCTTCTTTAAATGCAATCTCTAATGCCTTTTCTAATTCTTCTTCGTTATGTGCTTTTGTAATACCAACAGAGGAACCGGCATTTGCAGGTTTTACAAAAATTGGGAATTTTAAATAATCAACCGCCGATTTTAAATCCACCTTGTTATTATCAAGCTCATATTTTGTGAAAGCCACCCATTTTGCCTGTGGAATTCCTGCGGCATCACAAATTGTATTTGTAATTGCTTTATCCATACACATTGCACCAGCAATTGGTGTGCAACCAACGTATGCGATATCTGCCATTTCAAATATTCCCTGAATTGTACCATCCTCACCATTTTTGCCGTGCATAACCGGGAAGATAATATCAATTTTGATTTTCTCTATAATATCACCCTTGAAAACCAAAAGCGATTTTTCGCTTTTATCTGGTGAAATAATTGCAGAAACCGTGTTTTTCTCCCAAGTGTTATTTTCAATACTGTCAATATCGCCATCATAAAAAAGCCAGCGACCATCCTTTGTAATACCTAATGTATAAACATTATATTTTTCTCTGTTTATGTTTCGTAAAACTGATGCTGATGAACGAAGTGAAACTTCATATTCACTTGAAGCACCGCCGAAAATCACAAGAACATTTTTCAAAATAATCACCTTGATTTGCTATTTTTTTTAGAACATAAAAATACAGTCTAAATTTTACCATAAAATTTTTATTAAATCAATCATAAAATACTATGATATTTTAAGAATAGTGTTTACCTTTTCTATAAAAAATGCTACAATATACCTAATAAAATATAAAGGGGCAAATTTTAATGGAAATCAAAGATATTCTGAAATATGTTGACCACACACTTTTAAAGCAGGATTCAACATGGGAGCAAATGAAAGTTATTTGTGACGACGCTATAAAATTTTCTACTGCAAGTGTTTGTGTGCCACCATCATTTGTTAAACAATGTAAAGACTACTGTGGCGATAAAATGAAAATTTGCACAGTTATTGGTTTCCCAAACGGTTACAACACAACTGCCACCAAAGTTTTTGAAACAGAGGATGCTATTAAAAACGGTGCAGACGAAATTGATATGGTTATTAACATTGGCTGGGCAAAAGAAAAGAAATTCGATTTAATTAAAGAAGAAATTCAGGCTATTAAAAAAGCTTGTGGCAATAAAATTCTGAAGGTTATTATTGAAACATGTCTTTTAAATAATGAAGAAAAAATTATGATGTGTAAAATTGTAACCGAAGCAGGTGCAGATTTTATAAAAACTTCAACCGGATTTTCTGTCGGTGGTGCTACAAGAGAGGATATTAAGCTCTTTAGTGAAAATATCGGTGAAAATGTAAAAATGAAGGCTGCTGGTGGTATTGCTTCACTCTGTGATGCAGAAGACTTTTTGAATTTGGGTGCGAAAAGACTTGGTACTTCAAGAATAGTATCAATTGCAAAAAGCGAACAAGGTAGCGGATATTGATATTTTGTAAAAGGGGAGAGATTTATGGGATTAAAAAGTACGCTTAAACTGAATATGGAAATCTGTTATGTTCCTGTTGCAAAGCTCAAAGATGTTCAGGAAATGATGGCAAACTGGAACTATAACAATAAACTTATAAAATGTTGCTCCATTGCTTCAATTGCCGTGTCAGTTATGAATATGGTTTATCTGAATTTTACTGATTCAGATTTTGCTATACTTATGTGCATCATAGCTGATTTAATAATGGCTATTTTGGCTTTTATGGTAAATAAGAGCAACAAAATTATTTATTATTTATCTTTTATAGGGACGATGCTGTTCTCCTTTTCGGCTTCCTTTATTGACTTAGAAATACTCACTTTACCTATTGCGATTGCATTATCATTGCCATTTTTATTTTCATGCTTTTTTTCGTATAAGGCTATTTATAACTACGAAGAGGTTTTTCTCAGATTAAAGGAGCGAAAAGGCTTTCCACACTTTGTTTTCAGCACGGCAGATATGTATGCCGACAAAATGTATTTAAAAGACAAGCAAGAACCTACAATTGCAGAAAAAAGAGTTAAAGCATCTTTCAATTCATTTAATGAGGAGCAGGAAATAACCGACGAAGAAACAAAGCGAATGAATACTCTTCGTTATGAGGAATTAAAGCAACATAAGCAGAATGTTTCATCCAGTGAATATTTTGACGCTAAAGAGGTTAAACATTCTGTTGACCCAAACAAAAAATACAAATATAGGCTTTCTCTTTTTGGAACTGATTTTATTATTCCACACGATGATGTTAAATCATCTACAAAAGAAGAAAAACGCCGGTTGATGCGTTTATGGAATCAGATGATGGATAATTTATTCAATCACGAAGCTTTTATGATTATGCTTTTGCTTTTTGATATCATTGTTATAAACTTCGGTGGTATGAATTTTTTAGCTTTGATTTATCTTCCGATTCTTGTTATTTACATATTCGGAACAAACTTAGTCAAGCTGAATAAACGTAAAGGCTTTGTTGTTACTGTTGGTTGCGAGTGTGCTTTTCTGGCATCAATTTTATACCCTAATATGCACATAATTTCGGTTGGTGTTGTCACAATTACTTTTGCTTACTTTGCAATTTTCATTTTACCTGGACTTATAAAATGGCTTGTTAATTATCCTCTTTATCAGAAGCTTTCAAAGGAAGAGGGCTTCCCATCATTTTTTGATACAAAAAAAGAGCTTTACGGCGACGATTTATATATAGTTGAAGAAATAAAGCCTTTACCAAAAAATCCGAAGCAAAAAGCAATTCTTATGAATATCGGTTATGACGAGGAAAAGGTAGATGAACGTATACTTAACTTCAACTACAAAGAAGCTAATAAGGAAAATGTTCCAAAAGAGAATACTGCCTGGAACGCATTCAACTATTTAGAGAACGACACAGAAAACTCTGCTTATGATGAATTCGCTATTTATGAAGAAATAAACAGAAAACGCAGAGAAGCAGAATTTAAAGAAGAAACTATTAAACCAAATAAAGAGATGGGACGTAGAAAAAAAGATGAAGACTAATGTTATTAATTCTGTAAGAGAAGAGATTTTTCCTATTGATGAAATTACTGAAAACTGCCATGCTTCTACAGTTTTACCTTTAGAGGATGGTTCTGTAGTTGCTGCATGGTTTGGTGGCACTAAAGAAGGCAACGACGATGTTAAAATTTATGTTTCAGTAAGAGAAAATGACGAATGGGCAAAGCCTTACCCAATTCACGTAGAGGGTAAAGAGCTACCACACTGGAACCCTGTTTTACATTTGAGAAAAGATAATTCAATATGCCTTTATTTTAAATATGGCAAGCCGATTTCAAACTGGCGTACATATTCTTGTGTTTCAAGAGATGGTGGCAAAAGCTTCACAACACCAGAAGAATTAACACCAGGGGAAAAGGACGGTGCAAGAGGTCCTGTTAAAAACAAGCAGATAAGACTTTCTAACGGAACAGTTTTAGCCCCTGCATCTAAAGAACCAAAACACTCTGCGTGGAAGTGCTTTACAGATATTTCAGAAGATGACGGCAGAACCTACAAGCACTCAAAATTTGTTCCCGGTGTCAGAAAAGATGGCAAAGCAGTTAAAATGATTCAGCCTACTTTGTGGGAAGATAAAACAGGCGTTCACATGCTCATAAGAAGTAACGCAGGCAAAATTTATAAAAGCGACAGCACCGATTTTGGCGAGACTTGGTGTAAGGCTTATGAAACACCTTACCCTAACCCAAACAGTGGTATAGATTTAATTAAATTAGAGGATGACACAGTAGTTCTTTGTATGAACCCTGTTGGTGCAGACTGGGGCAACCGCGCACCACTCGTTTTAATGCGCTCTTTTGATGGTGGTAATACATTTGAAGAATTCTTTAAGTTAGAAGATATTAAAGATGATTACGAATTCAGCTACCCTGCAATCACAGCAGTTGGAAAAACATTACATATTACATATACTCACGAAAGAAAAACAATTATTTATTGGCAGGTAGAAATTGAATGAGTTTTTTACCAATAACAAAGAAGGATTATAACACCGCTGTTTTAATGACAGATTTTATTGCAAAAATGAGAGATTCATTAGAATCTAACAATACATTAAAATTCACACCACTAATCAACGGTTATAAAATTGATTTTGTAGTTGACAACAAACAATTTAATATATTACTTGATTTCAACAAAAAAATTAAAACTGAATTGATTATTAACGTATTTATAAATGAAGTAGCAGAAAAAGCTTTTAAATCTGTATCAGCAGAAGATAATGAAAGAATAATAAAAGAAATTTTAAAATAATAACTGCAGAATTAGCACGTACTCGTAGTGTTATGAAATACTTTTTGGAACAGTTATTGATGGTTTTGGAAATAGTATGAAAGAAAAATAGAAATTGTATTAGGAGATTGTTTATGTCACATGAAAGAAAATTAAAATATGAAACTAGCCCTAATATAAGCAAAAGAGAAGTGATTGAAAAAAATCATATTGATACAAATATAGATATTAAAAATGGCGGAAGTAATAAAAAAAGTTGACTGTTCTTACTGTTTTTTGTGGATTGTTGATTGTTATACCTTTTTTATTAATGAGTATCGATGAGCTTCAAGATAGAAGGAATCAGGAAAGAATGGAAAATGTTTTAGAAAAAAGATACAACGATAAGTTTGAATTTGTTGGCGTTTTGGATTCTTCTTTTAATTATACAGTGTATGAATTAAAAAGCGAAAATTTTCCAAATGAAGAAATTCGATTAGCGATTTATTATGAATCTAATGATTTTTGGGATGATAAAAAATGGGAAGATAATTATTTAAATATAAAATATAGAGAAGAAGCAGAGAGGGCTTTAAATAAATTAGGAAAAGAAGCTTATGGTCAAGAAACTGAGATAAAAATAAATTATCTTAATACTGCTGTTATACCTGGAGCTGTTGCAGAAAAATGTCAGACTTTTAATGATTATATGGAAAATGTTCTAATGTATTCTTCTATTCATATTTTAACAAATGGTTCAATTTCAGAAAAAGGCATAAATACTGATTCATTTATAACACTATTAAAAACAAAGGGGTATTTAGCAAGACGTTTAACGCTGTACTATTTTGAAGATGGTACAAATTATGAGCATTACGAAGATGTTTTAAACTCTGCTATACATGTTGAAAGTATTAATATTGGGAATGATTATACAGTAGTAAAAAATCAATAGGCAAAAATAAAAAACAGGCAGAAACGGTTCACTCGCTTCTGCCTGTTTTTATTAATAAAATCAACTTCTTACGGGTTCTCCGTATTCTCTTTTCATAGCCTCCATTGAAACTACCCATTGTTTGCCAAATTTGCAAACGTCAACACCATTTCGGAGTTTACCATAAGCTATTGCTTTACGTAGCGTACTTTCGTTAAGATTCCAAAGAAAAGTAGCATCACTGAAAGCCATAAGTCCGTCAAATGGTGTTTCAATTTCTTCGCCATTTTCCCAGAGTTCATCACAGGAAATATCAATATCATCATTCCATATAATGCCATATCCACCCTGGTCAACAGTTACCGAATTAAAAAGTTCAGCCGAATTCTTTAATGGTAAAAAGAATTTGTATTTTTCAAACAAAGGTGTAATATCATAAATTTTAGTTACCCCTTCTGAAAATTGAACGCTTAATTTGTAATCAGGAAGAGCCGTTACATTTTTTACTTTATGAAACATATAAAAACCTCCTTACTCTAATGGTGGAAGTGCTGTAAATTCTTGTGTTTCCCACATTTTTAATAATTCTGATTTATGCATTTCTGTCCATTCAATAACCATTTCAAGTGCTTTTTTAGGAAGCTCACCTTCTAAAATAGTACCATCATTAATACAAACAGCTGCCATATTCTCGCCGTAAATCGCATGGATGTGTGGTGGATTATGCTCAGACTGTTGGAAATACATTCGAATAACTATTCCGTAAAATCTTGTTAATACTGGCATTTTAAATCTCTCCTCTCAGTTAAATTTTATCACTGTATCGTGATGTTGTCAATATATAATATGCATTTTTAATTATTGTTGTATTATTTCCATTTTAAAAAACATAATAAATAATGTTACGTATTTGTAAATTTAAGGAAATAATGTAAAAACTTTTCAAAACCCCTTGATTTTTTCTTTAAAAGGTATTATTATACTTTTAGCACTCAAATTAAGAGAGTGCTAAAACAATACAAAAAATCAAATTTATATTTCTCACAGGAGGTATTTTATATGACACTCAAACCACTTGGCGACAGAGTCGTTCTTAAATTCTGCGAAGCAGAAGAAACAACAAAAAGCGGTATTATTTTAGCAGCCGCTGCTCAAGAAAAACCACAGACTGCAGAGGTTATTGCTGTTGGTCCTGGTGCTATTGTTGACGGAAAAGAAGTTAAAATGGAAGTAAAGCTTGGCGACAAGGTTATTTTAAGCAAATATTCTGGCACAGAAGTTAAAATTGATGGCGAAGACTTTGTTGTTGTTCGTCAGGGCGACATTCTCGCTATTGTTGAATAATTAAATTCTAATTTTTAAGGAGTAATTAATTATGGCTAAACAAATTATTTACGGTGAAGAAGCTCGTAAAGCTCTTCAGGGCGGTATTGATAAGCTCGCTAACACAGTTAAAATTACACTCGGTCCAAAAGGCAGAAATGTAGTTCTAGACAAAAAATATGGTGCACCACTCATTACAAACGACGGTGTTACTATTGCAAAAGAAGTTGAACTTGAAGACCCATTTGAAAATATGGGTGCTCAGCTCGTTAAAGAGGTTGCAACAAAAACAAACGACGTTGCTGGTGACGGTACAACAACTGCTACTCTCTTAGCTCAGGCTTTAATAAGAGAAGGTATGAAAAACGTTGCTGCTGGTGCAAACCCAATGGTAGTTAAAAAGGGTATTAAAGGTGCGGTTGATAACGTTGTAGAAACAATTAAATCTAACTCACAACCAGTTAAAAATTCAAGCGATATTGCAAGAATTGCTACTATTTCTGCTGCAGACGCAAATGTTGGTAAGCTTATTGCAGAAGCAATGGAAAAGGTTACTGCAGACGGTGTTATTACAGTTGAAGAAAGCAAAACTGCAGAAACAAGCTGTGATGTTGTTGAAGGTATGCAGTTTGACCGTGGTTATATTTCACCTTATATGGTAACTGATACAGATAAAATGGAAGCTGTTATTGATGATGCATTCATTCTTATCACAGACAAGAAAATTACTAATATCCAGGAAATTCTTCCTCTTCTTGAACAAATTGTTCAGGCTGGTAAAAAGCTTGTTATCGTTGCAGAGGATATTGAAGGCGAAGCACTCGCTACACTTCTTGTTAACAAATTACGTGGTACATTCACTTGTGTTGGTGTTAAAGCTCCTGGCTTTGGCGACAGAAGAAAAGAAATGCTTCGTGATATTGCTATTCTCACAGGTGGCGAAGTTATCACAGAAGAATTAGGTCTTGACCTCAAAGACGCTACTGTAGCTCAGCTTGGTCGTGCTCGTCAGGTTAAAATTCTTAAAGAAAACACAATCATTGTTGATGGTGCTGGTGATAACGAAGCAATTAAAGCTCGTATCGGTCAGATTAAAAATCAGATTGAAACAACAACTTCAGATTTCGACAGAGAAAAGCTTCAGGAAAGACTTGCAAAGCTTTCAGGTGGTGTTGCAGTTATCCGTGTAGGTGCAGCTACTGAAACAGAAATGAAAGAAATGAAGTTAAGAATTGAAGATGCTCTTGCAGCAACAAAAGCAGCTGTTGAAGAAGGCTACGTTGCTGGTGGTGGTGTTGCACTTCTTAATGCAATTCCTGCTCTTAAAGAATATATTGAAAAGATTGAAGACCTTGACGAAAAAACAGGTGCTAAAATTGTTCTTAAGGCTATTGAAGAGCCAGTTCGCCAGATTGCAGCAAACGCTGGTCTTGAGGGTTCAGTAATTATTGACGGTATTCTTCGTTCAGGTAAAGCTGGTTATGGTTATGACTTTGCTACTGAAACATTCACAGATATGGCTGAAGCTGGTATTCTTGACCCAACTAAGGTTACACGTTCAGCACTCCAGAATGCTTCTTCTGTAGCAGCAATGGTTCTCACAACAGAAAGCCTTGTTACAGATAAACCAGACCCAGCAGCAGATGCAGCTAACGCAGCAGCGATGGCAGCAGCTCAGGGCGGCGGAATGTATTAAAAGGCTATGTAGCCTTTTAGAATTCGGAAAATGCGTAATTCGTAATTCGTAATTATCGGAAGGCTTCGCCTTGATTATAATTTAATATGAATAACAAAAACTACATTCTATCATTTTAACTTTAAATGATAGAATGTAGTTGCTTTTATAATATTATAATGCCAACGCAGTTCCGAAATTATTCTCTATTCATTATTAACTCTTATCTTGAGCGAAGCGAATATAATTCCGAATTCCGAATTTTTCTATTTTCTATTTCTTATTTCCTAATCCCTAATCCCGCCTTCTTCATTATCTGCCTTCTTACAATAAAGTAACAAGCAAAGTGGACGAAGAATGTAATTGACCACGAAATCGGATAAGCGTAGTAAAGATAAATGAGTGTGGGATTGTGTGGAAAGAATACAAAAATCCACAAAAGACGGAGTCCACAGCCACCTAAAAGAGAAACCATCATTGGTAATACTGATTTACCCATACCTCTTAACTGACCTGCACCAACATCCATAAGTGAGCAGAAGAAATAGAATGGTAAAATAAGTGTTAATCTTTCTGCACCGATTTTTATAACTGCAGGGTCGGTTGAGAAAATCCCTACAAGAAATTCTTTGAAAAAAATACCAAGAGCACCCATTGAAACGCCTATTACAATGGTGAGTGCTACACAGCGAAAATAGATTTTGTTAAAATTCTCGTATTTTTTCGCACCATAGTTTTGTGATGAGAAAGTCATTGTTGTTTGTGAAATTGCATTTGTACAGGTGTAAATAAGTGAATCTATATTTGAGCCAGCGGCAATACCAGCCATTGCAACTGAACCAAATGAATTAACAGTTGTCTGAATTATAACATTCGAAACTGAGAAAAGCGAGTTTTGAATACCTGCAGGAATACCTACGTAAAGAATTCTTTTAAGTTCTTCTTTATGAAAGCGTAATTTTTTAGGGTCAAGCTTACAGGCATTCTGCATTTTTAAAAGCACAATAACAATTACTGCTGCAGAAATATATTGTGAAACTATTGTAGCAATAGCAACACCCGCAACACTCATATTGAATTTTATAACAAGAATTAAGTTTAAAACAATATTTATAATACCAGAAGCAGAAAGAATTATAAGTGGCTTTTTGGTGTCCCCCGTTGCCCTTACAATACTTGCACCAAAGTTAAATACCATGCCAGCAGGTGCACCTAAAAAGAATATTTTTAAATAAAGGGTTGAAAGTGGTAAAACATCCTCTGGTGAATCCATCATAACAAGAAGCTGTTCCGAAAAAATAAAACCGAATATTGCAACAAAAATACCACTTAAAATGCTTAAAAGCATAGCAGAGTGAACGCATCTTTTTACTGAAGCTTCATCACGTGCACCGATATATTTTGCGGTCATAACACCTGAGCCCATAGACATACCTAAAAATATATTAAGTATTAAATTTACAAGTGAACCGGTTGCCCCAACTGCAGCAAGTGCAGTTCCACCGGCAAAACGACCAACAACAATAACATCTGCTGTGTTGTAAATAATTTGTAAAAGACCCGTAAACATAAGTGGCAAAGAAAATCTTAAAATTTTCTTTAAAAAAGGTCCCTTTGTCATATCTAAAGAATATTTAGATGCCATTTCTTAAAATCCTTTCAAAAAACTGCATTTATTATACTCTCAAAAAATAGATTTGTCATTAGTCAAATTTATTGACTTTTGTAGTAATTTAATATATAATTTTGTAAAAATCCTGACACAAAGAATTTTCTGACTGAAAGGTGTTATAATTAAGAATTGAGTAATGTAGTGTTCATTGCTTTTATTGTCTTATATTATGGCGCCCAAATGGGTGCCTTTTTTATTAGGAGAAATTTATGGAAACGAGAGTAGCAGTTTTAGCAATTATTGTTGAGAATACAGAATCTGTTGAAGAACTCAACAAAACACTTCACGAATATGGTAATTTTATCATTGGCAGAATGGGACTTCCTTACAGAGAAAAAGGAATTCATATTGTTTCTGTTGCAATTGATGCCCCACAGGATAAAATTTCTGCTCTTGCTGGTAAGGTAGGAAAAATTGATGGAATTAGCGTAAAAACAGCTTATTCTAATGTAACAGGGGCAACAGAATGACAGAAAAAACTAAAAACCTTGTTGATTTTTTATCAACGAATCATCATTTAAATGAAGAAGATTATTTATTTTTAATTCAGAACCGTAACGAAGAAACCACCGAATATTTAAGACAAAAAGCAGACGAAGCAAGAAAAAGCATTTATGGTAACAAAATCTTCGTTCGTGGACTTATTGAAATAAGTAATATTTGTAAAAATGATTGCTACTACTGTGGCATAAGAAGCAGTAATAAAAATTGCAACAGATATAAATTAAGTGAAGAAGAAATTTTATCTTGTTGTAACAACGGATATAATTTAGGTTTTCGCACCTTTGTTTTACAAGGTGGCGAGGGCGTTTTTTCAATTGATTTTATTTGTAATATTGTTAAGAAAATCAAAGAAAAATACTCTGATTGTGCTGTAACACTTTCACTTGGTGAATATCAAAAAGCCGACTTTTTAAAAATGAAAAATGCCGGTGCCGACAGGTATCTTTTAAGGCATGAAACAATCTGTAAAGAGCATTATAAAAAGCTTCACCCTGAAAAAATGTCTTATGAAAGCAGATTAAGATGTTTAAAAGATTTAAAAGACCTCGGGTTTCAGGTGGGTTCAGGCTTTTTAGTTGGTTCGCCTTACCAGACGGAAGAAATAATTGCAAAAGAGTTTAAATTTATAGAAGAATTTTCACCCCACATGTGTGGAATTGGTCCTTTTATTCCACAAAAAGATACACCATTTAAAGATAAAAAATCTGGTACTGCAGAAGAAACTGCCTTTTATCTTTCAATTATAAGACTTATTAAACCAAATATTTTACTCCCTGCAACTACGGCTTTAGGCACTATAACGCCAGGTGGCAGAGAGTTAGGGATTCTTTCAGGTGCAAACGTTTTAATGCCAAATCTTTCACCCCTAAAAGAGAGAAGTAAATACACTCTTTATGACAACAAGTTAGCAACAGGTGTTGAGTCGGCAGAGCAAATAGAAAAATTGAAAATACAAATGCAGAACATCGGTTACGAAATAATTTCAGACCGTGGCGATATTAAATTATAAAGGAAGTAACAAAATGTCAAATTACAATGTTAAATCTTTAAAGGCTGAAGAATTCATTTCAGACAGTGAAATTTTAGAAACAATAAAATACGCTGAAGAAAATAAGAATAACAAAGAGCTTATTGAAAGTATTTTAGAAAAAGCAAAACCTAAAAAGACAGAGAATGGTACTGTTTGTGCAGGTCTTAATCACAGAGAAGCTTCTGTTTTACTTGCTTGTGAAGATAAAGAAATTATTGAAAAAATGTATGCCTTGGCAAGAGAAATTAAACAGACCTTTTATGGCAATAGAATTGTTATGTTTGCACCTCTTTATCTTTCAAACTATTGTGTAAACGGCTGTGTTTACTGCCCTTATCACATGCAGAATAAACATATTGCACGTAAAAAATTAACTCAGGAAGAAGTAAAAGCAGAAGTAATTGCTTTGCAGGATATGGGTCACAAAAGACTTGCTATTGAAGCTGGCGAAGACCCCAAAAACAACCCAATTGAGTACATATTAGAGTGTATTGATACAATTTATTCAATCAAACATAAGAATGGTGCCATAAGAAGAGTTAATGTGAACATCGCTGCAACAACAGTTGAAAATTACAGAAAATTAAAAGACGCTGGTATTGGTACATACATCCTTTTCCAGGAAACATATCACAAAGAAAGCTACGAAGAATTACATCCTACTGGCCCTAAGCACAATTATGCTTATCACACCGAGGCTATGGACAGAGCTATGGAGGGTGGAATTGATGATGTTGGCTTAGGTGTGCTTTTCGGTCTTGAAAAATATAAATATGAATTTGCCGGTCTTTTAATGCACGCTGAACATCTTGAAGCTGTTCACGGTGTGGGTCCTCACACAATAAGTGTTCCAAGATTAAAACGAGCAGATGACATTGACCCAGACCAGTTTGATAATGGTCTTAGTGATGATATTTTCGAAAAAATTATTGCGTGTATCAGAATTGCTGTGCCATACACTGGTATGATTATTTCAACACGTGAAAGTCAGGAAGTTCGTGAAAAAGTGCTTGAACTCGGTGTTTCTCAGATAAGTGGTGCTTCTAGAACCTCTGTTGGTGGCTACACAGAAGAAGAACGTCCACACGATTCTGAGCAGTTTGATGTTTCAGACCAGAGAACACTCGACGAGGTTGTAAACTGGCTTATGAAAAATGGACACATTCCATCATTCTGCACCGCTTGCTACAGAGAGGGCAGAACTGGCGACAGATTTATGAGCCTTTGTAAAACTGGTCAGATTATAAACTGCTGTCATCCTAATGCTTTAATGACTCTTACAGAATATCTTGTTGACTATGCAAGTGAAGAAACAAAGAAAATAGGCTTCCCTCTTATCGACAAAGAATTAGAAAAGGTTTCTAACCCCAAAGCAAAAGAATTGGCAAAGCAAAATGTAATTGATATTAAAGCATCTAACAGACGTGATTTCCGTTTTTAATAGGAGAAAATATATGAGTTTGAATGATAAAGTTTCCGCCGAAAGACTTCACATAGCGTTTTTTGGTCTTCGTAACGCCGGTAAATCAAGTGTTGTAAATGCCGTTACAAACCAAGAGCTTTCTGTTGTTTCTGATGTAAAAGGCACTACGACTGACCCTGTTAAAAAGGCAATGGAATTATTACCTCTTGGTCCTGTTGTTATAATTGATACTGCAGGTATTGATGACGAAGGCGATTTGGGCGAGCTCCGTGTTAAAAAGACGATTAATATATTAAATAAAACGGATGTTGCAGTTTTGGTTGTAGATGCAACTAAGGGCAAACAAGACGAAGATTTAAGGTTAATAGACAACTTTAAAAAACGTAATATTCCGTATGTAATTGCTTTCAATAAATGTGATTTGACAACAGAAAAGCAAGAGTTAAAAGAAAATGAAATTTATGTAAGTGCAAAAGAGAATATAAATATCAACGAATTAAAAGAGTTAATCGGTAAATTAAGTGAAACAGAAATTACCGAGAAAACCCTTTTAGGTGATATTATAAGAGCAAATGATACCGTTATTTTAGTTACACCTATTGATAATAGTGCCCCAAAAGGCAGACTTATTCTTCCGCAACAACAGACAATCCGTGAGCTTTTAGACATTGGTGCAACTGTTGTTGTAACAAAGGATACTGAGTTAAAAGAAACTCTTTCAAAGCTCAAAAACCCACCAAGGCTTGTAATTACTGATTCACAGGCTTTCAAAAAAGTTAGTGCAATTGTACCAGAAGAGATAGAATTAACTTCATTTTCAATTCTCTTTGCACGTTACAAGGGTGAATTATGGAGTACAGTAAAGGGTGCAGAAGAATTAGACACTCTACAAGATGGTGACCACATTTTAATTTCTGAGGGGTGCACCCACCACAGACAATGTGGCGACATAGGCACAGAAAAGCTACCAAACTGGATTAAAAATTACACTAATAAAAACATTAATTTTGATTTTACTTCTGGTGGCGATTTCCCGGAAAATTTAGAGAAATATAAACTCATAATTCATTGTGGTGCTTGTATGCTCACAGAAAGAGAGATGAAATCACGAATTTCACTTTCTTCAGAGCAACAAATTCCACTTTCTAATTATGGAATAGTAATAGCAAAAATAAATGGTATACTAAAAAGAGCAACAAAACCACTAAAAACAGGTCTTTAATAAGGCCTGTTTTTTCATTATATTATATTGATATAAATTTAATAAAGTAGTATAATGGTTAGTGATTCAATTTTTTTGAGGTGAAATTATGACTCACAGAATATTGTCATTTGTTCTTGCAGTGTTAATTGTATTTACGAGTGTCTCCATAACTGTTTTTGCTACAAACGACAAAAGCGAAAATAGCACGTCTCCGTCTTCTGAAAATGAAACAACGGTTGATATTAACAATAAAGTCGACCCTGTCAGAAATATTGTTGTCACCCCTACAAGAAACCTTGTTGAATTTTCTGACGGTTATATTTCTACAGATTCTCAAAACAATTCAGAAGAGTTCTTTTATTATGATTTATTAAGAACATTTCCTTCATTGAGAATTAATTATAAGGATGGTACTTATTCTACTTATAGTTATGAAGAAGTAAAAAGACTTTTTGATACTAAATTTGAATTTTCTATACCACAAGATAGCAAAAATACTCTTACCGTTGGCAAGCATACAGCAAGAGCATATTTCGGTGACTATGAATGTGACTTCATTTTCAATATTGTAAATAATGAAAAAGCTGTTATTAATCTTTCTGTTTCTGCTGAAAATCCACTTATTTACAATTCTTTTGGTTCTTTAATTAAAGCAGAAGATATTTCACCTGAATATTATCACTATAGCGAGGACGCTATCACATATTCTGTCGATATTAGTTATTCTGATGGTACTGTTGAAAGCTTTAAAAATGTAAAGAATAAGTCTTTTTTAAATGGCAGTTTATTTTATGTTTCTTTCATACAAAATGCCTTTTATCCTTTTGGCTTAGGCAAAAATGAAGCAAAAGCTTTTTATCAGAATTCTTCTTCTCAATTTGATGTTTCATTAAAAGAAAACGGCTATATAGACCTAACACTTCGTGGAACTAATGAGTTGATTCTTGATTTAACTAAAGAAAACGGTGAAATTGATTCTTTCACGGCAATGGATTTTAAAGTGCTTCAATTTACTGAAAATTCTTTAATAGGAATTCTTTACACAGACTCTCTGTTTTTTAAAGCAACTATTAAATATAATTATTCAGACTCTTTTTCTGATATAGAAATTACTTTATTTGACAGAGAAACTACAATCAAGAGCAACACGCTCAAAAATAACAACTGGTTTAATGTTTTTTTCAACGCACAGAATATTGCTTACGCAGCATCGGCTTATAGTGATGGCTTATCTGATACATTTGCAAGCAGGAGCTTCACTTCTTTCAGCAATAATATTGCTGGTAATGTAATCGACGACGTTCTTTCTTTAGCTTCACTTTCTGTTTCATATAAAAACTTTGACTATAAATCTGATGATAAGGGTATTTTTGCATATATCTCTCTTGATGATGCAAAAAATATGGCATCCACTCATTTTGATGTTTCAGACGTTGACTTTACAACATCCAAAAACTATAAAAGCGAAGATAAAACTATAAAAGTTTATTTTATAACAAAAACAGAGGGTTTCCTTTCTGACTCCAGCTTATCTTACAAAAATGGTAGCTTTGTTTTCTTTACAAACTACAAATCCAACTATACTGGTAATGAAGCACCTTTGCAGATAGTGCTCAACAGTTCTGGCGATGTTACAAACATTGCTTTTCAAAAAGGTATTTGTGAAGATATAAAAACTATCACAGCTACTAATACTAAAAGTGGTGTAAAGGTTTCTTGGGATGAATCAAGCTACGCTTTTAGTTACGATATTTACAGAAGTGAAAATGGCGAAGAATTTGTAAAAATTGCATCTACATATACTAATTCATTTACTGATACATCAGTTGCCTCAGGAACTCTTTACACCTACAAAGTAAAAGCCTACAACCCTGAGTCTGAATCTGCTTTCAGTAATTTATATACGATTACCTTTCTCTCCACACCAAAGGTTTCAGTTTCTTCTTCAGGGAATGTATTCACAGTTAAATGGTCAAAAGTTACTGGTGCTACCGGATATACCATTTATCGTGCAGAATTAGTTGATAACAAATGGTCTTCTTTAAAATCAATTAAAAAAGTAAAAGCATCTGCTGAAACTTATTCTGATAAAAACATCGAAATTGGTAAGGTTTATAAATATGCTGTACGTGCAACAAGCAGTGATGCAAAAAGTTCTTATCAGAATTCAGGCAAAATTGGTATTCTTGAAACTCCAATACCGACAATTTCATCGTCAGCAAAAGGTGTAAAAATTGTCTTTACCCCTGTTCCAAGTTCCGAAAAATACGCAATCTATCGCTCTGATTACAACACCTCTGATAAATGCTGGTCTGGATATAAAAAGATTGCTGTCTTAAAAAATGGTGAAACCTCTTATATTGATACTACTGCAATCTCAGGAAAAAAATGCAAATATAAGGTAAGAGCTTATAATGGAAGCTGTAAGAGCAAAACAAAAGCAAGTAATTCTATTCTTTATATCAAAGCACCTACTGTTACTATTTCAAATGGTAATTCTGCAATAGATGTAAAATGGACTGAGTCAAGTGGTGCTGAAAGCTACGTTGTATATCGTTCTGAATATGACTCAAAAAAGAAGAAATGGTCAAAATGGACAAGCGTTTCATCAGAACTTAAAACTCTCAAATTTTCAGATAAAAATGTTAAAAATGCGAAAAAATACAAATATGCAGTTTTAGCAAAAAAGGGCGATACAACAAGTTCTTATAATTCATCTTCTTCAATGTATCGCCTCACAAGAACAACTATTTCTACCGCAATGGCAGCTTCTGGTGTAACTGTCAAGTGGGAAAAAGTCTCTGGTGCTACAGGATATAAAATTTATCGTTCTGAATATAACCCAGAAAAAAATAAATGGTCCAGCTATAAAGCCTTGACTAAAGTTGATAAAAGCAAAACCTCTTATACAGATTCCACTGCTAAAAATGCGGTGAAATATAAGTACACTGTAAAAGTTGTAAAAGGAAGCTCTGTGAGCGCACGTGCCGGTTCTTCGGTTATTGTTTTTGTTGCCTGCCCACTTGTAGAAATTTCAAGCACAACTAATGGTATTACAATTTGTTGGAATAAAATTTCTGGAGCAACAGGCTACAGACTTTATCGTTCACAATATGATTCCAAAAACAAAAAATGGTCTTCCTATAAAAGAATTAAAACCTTAGATGAAAAAACTTTTAAATGGACAGATACATCTTTGGAAAGTTCTAAAAAATACAGATATACTGTTAAAGCCGTAAACGGTGATTATGTAAGCAGATATAAATCATCTAATTCTTTAACTTACTTATCTGCTCCTAATGTAAATGCTTCTGTTAATGATAACGAAGAAATTATTGTTAACTGGAATAAAATTTCTGGTGCTAAATCTTATGAAATTCTAAGAAAAGAAAATAAAGATAATATCTGGAGCTCCTGGGAAGTTATTGCGACGGCAGATAGTTCTAAAACCTCCTGGCAGGATGAAGCTGCTAAACCAAATACTGAATATTGCTATGCGGTAAGAGCAGTAAACGGCAAATCTAAAAGCGTTTATTCTTCTAGTGTGGCAGTTAAAATATAAAAAAAGGTGCTGTAAAAAAAGCGCAGACCGCATAAAACTATATAAATCAAGGGATTCCTATAGGTGACCGATACTTGTAAAAACTCCTATAAATTATCAAAAAACTAAAATTGCAAAAAAATTTCGTTTTATGCTACGAACAAATCTCACCACTCGACGTACCTATGTACGCCTTCGGGCAAGCAAAAACAAGACTGAGGCCTTGTTTTTGTTCGATTTGTCCGTTCTGCATCTTTTTTTCCTACCCCCTAAAAAGAGGCTGTAAAAAAACTTAACGTTTTTTTACAGCCCCTTTTTCCTTTTATTTACCTGCTTTTTTAGAATATTTCATTTTATAAATTATTCTCATAAGATTTGCTTCAAGAGCATTTATTGCTTTGACGCCTGAATAAAGATTTGCACCAACAAGTGTTTTACAACCTTTATCCATAACAATCTCAATAGCTTCTGCATCGTATTTTGTACCAGCAACACAAATCGCTCCATTATCCTTTAAAAGAACTGCATTTTTATTGCCAAGTGCTTTTACTACATTTTTTGCAGATGAATTACTGAAAACTGCACACTTCACTGTAGGACCAATAAGCTGAGCAAAGTCATCAAGAAGAGGCTTCATTTTTTTGCCCTGCTTTGATATTGCTTTAACATATTCATTATGAGAGTGGTGAATGAAGTTTACATCGTCTCTCTTTTTATAAATTGCTAAATGTAAATCTGCACTTTCAGGTTTTTCACCTTCACCCACAACTGCACCTGAATTTATATTAATCTTAACAGCTTCTTCGCCATCTTTGAAAATATTAATTGTGTCGCCGTTTCTTTCACTGTCAATTGGTGCAAATTCCTTTTCTGCTTTATATGAAGCTGATGAAGTGAAGACACTTGCAATATAATCTTTAACACCAATAAGTGTTTCAACTGCTTTGCCTGAAACTTCACTACAACGGTCTGCTATATATTTTTCACAAGCATCCTCTAAAGTAGAAGCAACCTTAAATGCATCATCATAATCACTACCAACACAAACAGCACCATGGTGTGCCAAAATAATTGCCTTTGATTTTGAACGATTGAGAGCATCAATAACGCCTTGTCTTAATTTTCCGGTACCAGGAAGACCATAAGCAGCACAAGGAACATCGTTACCAATAACCGCCGAGTGCTCTTCTGTGAGAGAATTAATATCGTAACCCAATGCACTTACTATTGAAGCGTTCGCCTGATGTGTATGAATAACAAAATTACAGTCAGGTCTTAACTCGTAGCAAGATGCGTGAATACCTTTTTCAGAAGATGGCTTAACATCCCCCTCGTAAGAAAGGTCCGCAATGTTTACGAGCACAATGTCATCCGGTGTTAAATCTTCATAAGCTCTGCCGCTTGGCGTAATTACAAATTGTGTATCACTTACTCTGCAGCTGATATTACCCCATGTACGAACAATAAGACCAGCCTTTAATAATTCGTGACCAGCTTTAATAACTATTTGTTTTGCTTCGAGAATATCCATATTGAAAATCCTTTCTGACTAATAAAGCACGGACAAAATCCGTGCCTTATAGTGTAAATTATAATTAGCCCTCTTTTTTAGCTACATTCTGGAACACTCTATCAAATCTTACGAGTGCTTCGTCAATAAGCTCTGGTGTATACTGAGCATTAGTGTAAAGACGGCTACCTGCAAGAGTAACAAGACCCTCTGCCATATATGCAGCACCCATGTGTTGCATTTCTTTCTTTCTTTCGCTTGTTGCTGAAAGAACACCTGGAATTTCCCATGGCTTAGACCAGTTAATTGAGTAGTGCATTGTGCCAACTGTGTCAATATGACAAACAGAACCCTGGTTAAATGCAACGAATGGAAGGTCATATTTCTTAATGAGCTCCTGAAGACCTTTTGTAAGTCTGTCACCCATCTGACCAGCCTTCTGACAAGCATTTTGTCTGTCAATTTCTTCGAGTGTGTAGTAACCAGCAACGCAAGAAAGTGGAGTAGCAGCCATTGTACCACCCATAAATGCTTTCTTAACTTTTTCGCCACTAGCATCAAGACCAGCACCAAGATATTTCATATATTCTTTCTTACCGCCGATACCACCAGCACCTGGGTAACCACCAGCAATAACTTTACCAAAGATTGTAAGGTCAGGTGAAACACCATAGTAGCCTTGTGCACCAGCCATACCAATTCTGAAGCCTGTAACAACCTCATCAAAAATAAGAAGTGCGCCATATTTACGGCAAAGTCTTTCAACACCCTGGTTGAAATCCTTATCAAGTGGTCTTGTACCGCTTTCTGGACCGATTGGTTCCATAAATACAGCAGCTGTACCACCCTTTAATTGGTTTTTACGAAGAACTCTTTCAAGTGAATCAAGGTCATTTGGGAAGAATTCCTGAGTATGTTTAAAGAGATAAAGTGGAACACCATGAGCCTGTGTGAACTTTGAACCAGGAACACGAATACTGTAACCAAGCTGGTCAGACCAACCATGGTAAGCACCACCCATTTTAACGATGTTCTTTTTCTTTGTAGCAAGTCTTGCAACACGAATTGCCGCCATACAAGCTTCTGTACCAGAACCAAGCATACGGAACATATCTACAGTTTCAACACTGTCAGAAATTTTCTTTGCTAATTTATATTCAAATTCGTGGAAAAGACCTGTTGAAGGACCACAAGTATTAAGAAGGTCGATAACCTGCTCTCTTACTTCTTTTGGGTTAGAACCAAGAACTGTTGGACCACCCGCCTGAAGAAAGTCGAAATATTCATTACCATCTATGTCGTAAAGCATCATACCCTCTGCTTTAGTGAAAACAAGTGGGAATGGATAGTTAAAAGCAAGGTTATGCTGAACGCCACCAGGAATAACCTGTTTTGCTTCTTCAATCATTTCTTTACTTTTTGCGCATTTTTTGCCAAAATATTCTTCTTCATATTTTTTGAGAACGTCTGGCTTGATTGTGTAAATTGGTTGTTTAATGAGATTGTCAAGCTGTCTTGTAACTTCGGCAGCATCATGGTACTCAGTAATTGCGAATCTTGTGTCCATTATAAAGCCTCCTGAAAATTTAAATTTCAAACACTTTTAAAAAAGTGAATATGTGTTCACTAATGATTATATACCATTATAAAACAGATTGTCAAGGAAAATCGAAAGAGTTAATTTACTTATAGAAAAAAGTGTAGGAATAAACAAAAACAACACTCTGTTTTTGTTGAGAATTGCAACAAAAATTCACGAAAAGTTCCCATTGTCAAAACTTATAAAAAAAATAAGATTTCTATTCAAAGATTTGTTGACTTTAATGGTGTTGTCTGTTAAAATAAAATAGTATTTTTATGCGATTCATTTTCAACCGAAAGGAGTCTTTTTAATGCAGAACTTAATGGATTCAAAAACACTTGCATACATAAATATGTTTGGTGTTTTAGGTACATTAGAAAATCTTTGTGAAATTGTACCTGAAGCCAATGAAATTATTAAAGACCAAAAGCCTATTTCTATAGGATTTGAAGTAAAGGGTGGTCCATCTGCTACTTTGTTCTTTAAAAATGGCAAATGCCGTATGGAACAGGGTTGTGGTGCGTGTGACGTAAAATTACCTTTCTCTTCTCCTGAAAAATTCAATGGACTTATAGATGGTACAGTTACACCTATTCCGTCAAAAGGCTTTACTCATATTAACTTTTTACTTAAAAAATTCACACCTCTTACAGATGTACTCTCAAAATATATGAGGGCCTCTGAAGAGGATTTGAAGGACCCTGTGTTTTTCCAACGAAGCACTCGTCTTATGCTTTACACAATAGGTGTTGCAATAGCTCAAATTGGTAACAACGATGAAATCGGTAAATTCAGTGCTTCTCATATTATTGATGGTAGCATTTTTATCGGTATTAAAAACGATATTGGCGTTGAGCTTATATGTAAGGATAATCGTCTGGTTACATTAAAGCAAATTCCTGAAAAATACAGAGCTGCTATGATTTTTGATTCAATAGAAACAGCGAGAGCTTTGTTTGACGGCAAAATCAATGCACTCACCTGCATTGGTACTGGCAAAATCGAGATGCACGGTATGGTTAATATGCTTGATAACGTTAACCGTATTTTAGACCGTGTTGCATTATATCTTGCGTAAGGGGGATTTAAAATGTCTTTTCCATTATATACAACTACAAAATCAGACGAATGGTATGAGAGAGCTTCAAAAGTCATTCCGTCAGGCGTTTATGGGCATTTAGGTCCTGCAGAGGGTCAGTTTATTCCTGTTAACAGATGGCCACGTTTTTCAGAAAAAGCTAAAGGTACTTACTTCTGGGATGTCGACGGCAACCAGTATATTGACTATATGTGTGCTTATGGTCCTAACATTTTAGGCTATTGCGATGAAGATGTTGACAATGCTGCTATTGAGCAAATTAAAAAAGGCAACTGTGTTTCATCACCAGACAAAATTATGGTTGAATGTGCTGAGCTTTTAGTTGATACAGTAAACACAGCAGACTGGGCATTTTTTGCTAAAAATGGTAATGATGCTACACAAGGTGCTATTTTAACTGCACGTGCTTACACCCACAGAAAGAAACTCATTTTCTTCAATGGCTTCTATCACGGTGTTTCACCAATGGTGCAGAAAATTGACTATCCTGGTGTTACCCCTGAAGATGTTGCAAACAACTTATATTGCAAGTGGGATGACATTGAAGGTCTAAAAAAGACTTTAGAAGAAAATGATGGCGAGGTTGCTGCCATTATTGCTCAGCCTTATAACCACGGCAACTTCTTCGACAATGCGTTCCCTGTTGATGGCTTCTGGCAAGAAGTAAGAAAGCTTTGCACAGAAAAGGATATTGTTCTTATTATTGACGATGTTCGTGCTGGCTTCCGTCTTGACCTTGCTGGCTCTGACCATTTCTTCGGCTTTGAGGCTGACATCATCTGTTTCTGTAAAGCACTTGCAAACGGCTATAATATGTCTGCTTTTTGTGGTAAAGAATTTTTAAGAAGTGCAGCTTCTTCACTTTCATATACAGGCTCTTACTGGATGAGTGCAGTTCCATTTGCTGCTTGTATTGCTTGTATTAATAAATTGAAAGCAATAAATGCACCAAAGCTTTTTAACGACCTTGGAACAGAGCTTTTAGACGGTCTTAAAAAAGCAGGTGAAGAAAATGGTTTTGACCTCGTTACATCTGGTCCACCAGCACTTTTCTACTTAAGAATTGCTAACGATGACTCTATGCTTCTTCATCAGGACTGGATTGCAGAATGTGTAAACCGTGGTGTTTTCTTTGCATCTCACCACAATCACTTTATTAACGCTGCATTAACTCACGAGGATATTAACAGAACTATTGAAATTGCAGACGAAGCATTTAAAGTAGTTAAAAATAATCATCCTGAGCTTTTTAAATAAAAATTATTAAAGATTAAAATATATTAATGGGAGGTAATTCTTATGGCATTAACAAAACAAGAGTGGCTCGCTCTTGAAAAAAAAGCCCACGAGCTTCGTAATCTCTGCCTTGATACTACATACTGGGCAGGTAGCGGTCATATTGGTGGTGGTATGAGTGCTATGGACATTATGACAGTTTGCTACCACAAATATATGAATTTGAAGGTAGAAGACCCTGATTGGGAAGACCGTGACAGATTTATTTTAAGTAAAGGTCACGCAGGTATTGCTTATGCACCTGTTCTTTGCGATTTTGGTTTTAATGACAAAGAAATGCTTAAAACATTTAACCTTTCAGGTTCAAAAATGGGTATTCACCTTGACGCTAACAAGGTTCGTGGTGTTGACGCTTCTACAGGTTCTCTCGGTCACGGACTTTCAATAGGCGTTGGTACTGCTCTTGCAGCACGTCTTTTAAAGAAAGATTACAAAACATTCGTAGTTCTCGGCGATGGTGAATTAGACGAAGGCTCAAACTGGGAAGCAGCCATGTCTGCCGCTCACTACAAGCTCACAAATCTTATTACATTTGTTGATCGTAACCACAATATGATTGACGGTCCTACAGAAGAGGTTATGGCTCTTGAGCCACTTGCTGACAAATGGGAAGCTTTCGGCTTTATTGTTAAAAAGATTGACGGTAATAACATTAAAGAGCTTTGTGATGCTATTGACTTCGCATACAACAATGATACTGACAAACCGGTCTTAATTCTTTGCGATACAGTTAAGGGCTGCGGTATCGACTTTATTGAAGGCGATTTCAGATGGCACTACGGTGCATTTGATACCGAAAAATATGAAAATGGTAAAAAATCTCTTGAAGAGTTTTATAAAAAACGTGTAGAACGTGCTGAAAAGGAGGGCGAATAATATGGCTGGTGGTTTATCTTATACAGCAGAACAATCAACATCTCTCTCAACTGCTGAAATTTATGGTCAGGCTCTTGTTGAATTGGCAGAAGCACACCCTGAGGTTGTCGCTTTAACAGCTGACCTTGCAAAATCAACTAAAATCGGTGATTTCCAGAAGAAATTCCCAGACAGATTCTTTAACGTAGGTATTGCAGAGCAAAATATGTTTGGTATTGCTGCAGGTATGGCAAAGGCTGGTCTTGTTCCATTCCTTTCAACATTCTCACAATTCGCATCATTCCGTTCAGCAGACCAGCTTCACACAGACCTTTGCTACCAGAATGTAAATGCAAAAGTTATTGCTACACACTCAGGTACTTCTTTTGGTCAGGCTGGTTCTACTCACCACGCTATCTGCGATTTAGCTTTAACACGTTCAATTCCAAATCTTACTGTTATCTGCCCTGCAGATGGTTATGAAACATATAACGCTGTTATGGCTGCTTACAACACACCAGGTCCTTTCTATATCAGAATTAACCGTGGCTTTGACCGTGTTCTTTA
>CALFTN010000052.1 GCA_937916395.1 uncultured Clostridia bacterium
CCTTGCAACTCTTGAAGATGGTAGCAAGAACGGTGCTGCTACTGATGCTCTTGTTGCTGCTCTTGAAGGCTTTGACTGTGATTGCGAAATGAAGAAAGACATTCTTGAAAACCGTGAATACCTTTCAAAGAAATCTGTATGGATTTTCGGTGGCGACGGTTGGGCATACGACATCGGTTTCGGTGGTGTTGACCACGTTCTTGCTGCTGGTGAAGACGTAAACATTATGGTATTCGATACTGAAGTTTACTCAAATACAGGTGGTCAGGCTTCTAAGGCTTCTAACATTGGTCAGGTTGCACAGTTCGCTGCTGCAGGTAAAGGCATTGCTAAGAAGAGCCTTGCTGAAATCGCAATGAGCTATGGTTATGTTTATGTAGCACAGATTGCTATGGGTGCTGACAACAACCAGACAATTAAGGCTATCACAGAAGCTGAAGCTTACAATGGTCCATCAATCATTATCGCTTACGCTCCTTGTGAAATGCACTCAATCAAGGGTGGTATGGTTAACTGCCAGGCTGAAATGAAGAAGGCTGTTGACTGCGGTTACTGGAATATGTTCCGTTACAACCCAGCTCTCAAGGCACAGGGCAAGAACCCATTCACTATTGACAGCAAAGAAGCTAAGACAAGCTACCGTGACTTCCTTATGAACGAAGCACGTTACTCATCACTTTCTCGTGCATTCCCAGAAAGAGCAGAAGTTCTCTTCGCAAAAGCTGAGGAAACAGCAAAAGAAAGATATGAACACCTTACTCGTCTTCAGGCTCTCTATGCTCCAAAAGAAGACTAATTAAAAGTTTTCATACAACATAAAATTAGGACCTCACTCGAAAGAGTGGGGTCCTTTATTTTTATAATGAGTTTGTTAGACAAAATTATTTTTTAATCACTTTTATATACACATAAGCTGGGACTGCAAGGAAGATAATCCATGCTATTCCCCAAAGGTGAAGTGTAACGCCTAACGCTATGTAAAGTGACACTGCAAGGAATATTGCCGCGATTGTTGAAAACAAAATTGATAATAGTTTTCTGTCTTCAAAGTACATTGACAATGCAGAAAAAGTGTAACCTAACACCAGTGGGAACAAAATCCACATTAAAGACCACCAGAATACGCCTAAAATTATTCCGCCACCTGCATAAACAGCGATTGCGCCAAGGAACAAAAGCGGTGCTTTTTTAAGATTGTTTTTGCCTTTAATCTGTTTTTTGGATTGTTCTGGTTGAGTTTCTTGTTTTGGCTCTGTTTGTTCTTTCTCGTTACCTAAAAGTTGGTCAAGAGTTATTCCGTAAACCTCTGCAAGGGCAATAAGATTATCAGTATCAGGTGATGCCTCTGCCCTCTCCCATTTTGAGATTGACTGTCGGCTAAGTCCTAATTTTTCTGCAAGTGCCTCTTGTGATAATTTATGTTCTTTGCGGAGTTCTACTAGTCTGTCAGCAAGTTTAATGTTCATCAGGATTTCCCTCCCGTTAATCTGTCTTTATTTTCAATCCAGAACTTTTGGTGTTCGTCATAAGTTTTTGAATATTTTGCCTCATAAGGTGGGACGGTGCCAATAATGAAATACAAGTAATCTGTATCAGCAGGGTTAATTGCTGCGTTTATGGATTCTATACCGGGGTTGCAAATAGGACCTGCCATAAGTCCTTTACAACGGTAAGTATTATAATAGTATTTGAAATGGTCTATTTTTTCGGGATAAATATATTCAATTACACCTGTGCAGTATTTTACTGTTGGGTCACATTGAAACATCATACCCGCGTGAAGTCGGTTGTGAAGAACAGAAGAAATCATTGGTCTCTGTTCAGGTAATAAAGCCTCTT
Source organism: uncultured Clostridia bacterium (assembly GCA_937916395.1). GTDB lineage: Bacteria > Bacillota > Clostridia > Oscillospirales > Acutalibacteraceae > DTU089. Next base: position 1,840 of record CALFTN010000052.1, read on the forward strand.
TTTCAATAAGAGATGCAAGTGTAAGAATTTCGTGAAGATTAAATCCACTATTCTGAACACTCATCATAAAAGTATCATTAAAAACTTGTTTTGTTCCGTTTAAGAACATTTTTATAATATCCTGCACTGTTGCATTTTCAGGAACATCGTAAGTAAATGGGAAGAAATATCCCTCAAGATAAAAACATACGTTTTCTGCGCTCTGCAAATCGTTTAAGAAAGGATATTGTGTCAAATCAAGCCAATTTTTGTAATCCTGACAAGCGTCTATAAAGTCTTTTGATGTGCAAAGACCTTTTTCTTCTAAAAGCCAGGAAATACGGACAAGAGTATAGCCCTCAGGAATTGTAACTTTCACAGTTGGAACCTGAGTCGTTGTTTCAGTTGTAATTTCAGTAGTACTTTCTGTTGTAGATTCTGTTGTATTTTCAATATTTTCTTCTGTATTACAAGCGGCAAAACTGATTATCAATGCAAACACAAGTAACAATGAAACAAATCTTTTAACCATAACTATCCTTTCATTTTACAAAATGGGGAGTACAATTTTTAAGTTGTACTCCCCGTCTTTAATTATTCAAGAAATTAATATTTCTTTCTTGCCACATATGATGTGTGGAGAATTTCGTGAGCCTTGTGACTACCTGGCTTACCAAGATACTCTGTATAGAGAGTCTTGATAGCTTCATTTTCGTGAGATTTTCTAACAGCATTGTTTCTGTCAGCTGTGTAAAGAGCTTCTGCACGACGAGCTTTAAGGTCAACGAAGTTACGAACAACAGCGTGCTGAATTGGCTGGCCACCACCGTTGATACAACCGCCTGGGCAACCCATAATCTCGATGAAAAGATATTCGCTTGTGCCGTTCTTAATCTGGTCCATAAGAACTTTAGCGTTCTTTGTACCACTAGCTACTGCAACCTTAATCTTCTTACCTGCAACGTCATATTCAGCTTCTTTAACGCCTTCCATACCACGAACTGCTGTGAAGTCAACATCAGAGAGTGTTTCACCTGTAA
>CALFTN010000053.1 GCA_937916395.1 uncultured Clostridia bacterium
TCTTCGAAGAGAGGCGTTTCATTGCATTTAATTTATTGTTTCATTTAAAATTTATAATAATCTATAAACGATATTATAAACTACCCTTTATTCACAAATAATTATAATTACGGCGTAGCCCCACAATTTTAAATTTTTAATTTTTAATTTTTAATTCTTAATTTAAGCAAATGTATTCCATATCTCAGCCTTTTATACGGATAACGCACATTTAAAAGAAGAAGTCCCAGCTTCACATAAAGCTGATATTTTTTACTATCAACAGAAAACGTCTTACCATTACGTGTAATTGCAGTTACAACACCAATAATCGCTGTGTGTGCAATCCCCTTTTCTTTTAAAAACTGGTTATCGCCACACATTGTGTATGTGCCATCAGCTTCTACCGAAACCACCCTGTGCAAAACAAAAGAGCCGTCCTGTCTTCTGTATAACGGCAAATCACCTTTTTTTAATGTGGTTTCACACTTTTTAATAGTAACAGTGTCTCTACCTTTAACTAAAAGTGGTAGCATACTTGTTCCAGTTATAGGGATTGTGAATGTTTTGTTATTATTAAGAGCTTCTTCAATAAATGGGAGAAGCTCTTGCATAGATATTTTATTATTCATATTATTCTTCTAAAATGCCAAGACTGCTTAATTTTTCAATGAACGCAACAACATCTTCATTAATTGTAGCTTCATTAATATTCTGGCAATTTGCTCTCACAGCAGTAATTACATCGTCAATCGAAGTCTCAGTTTCGAGTGCCTTCCAGATTATTTCTGCAGTAGGGTTAAGCTTAATCATACCACGAACCTTATTTACAGCTTCGCCCACCGGCATAACTACTGCTTCACCGGCAATTGTTTTAAGCACAAAATTTTCATTAATTTTCATTTTATTATCTCCTTGGGTTCATTGCATTGTAAGATGTTTCAACCGCTTCAAGTGACATATTACATTTAAGGCGGTAAATTGGAATTCCTGTTAAAACCTTGTCGAGAGTATCCATAAATTGCAACATAGTTGTTTTGTCAGTTGGTCTGACAGTCTGATTTAAAAAATCTATGGTCACCGTGTTACCGTCAACACGTGTTATTTCGTTATTTTCACCACGTGAAAGAAAGGCAATTCCGGCAATTTCTGTTTTTGCGTTAATGCTCTCATCAAATTTGCCACTCCATGGCGTGCCAAAAGCATAAAACTTACCATCGATATAACGGATGGCAGGCTTGTCGTCATTTAAAATCTCAGCAGTTGGGAATTTTTTAAGCCACAAATGGGTGTGAGTAGATTTACCTGTGCCAGAGTCTGCAGAGAAGAGATAAGCAAAATTTTCATATTGCACACATGAAGCGTGAAGCATGATACCATTATATTTTACAAATTCGGTGTAAAAGAAAGATGCTGTGTAAATTGCCTCACATTCCTCAAGCGATAAATGAGGATTTTCTTTTTGACGGTCAAGAAAAAATTGCTCACTTAAATTTATTGTTATGTCAGATTCTTTTTCACCGTTGTAGATATATTGAGTTAAACGCTCTTTCATCATATTGTATTTCGGTTCAAATTCGACTATTAAGTCAGCGACGGTTATTTTCATTCGCTTCGCTCCTGTTTATATCTTTTTAGTGCTAAGTGCTGAGTGCAAAGTGCTGAGTTGAAGGTCTGCGACGCTAATTATAATGGTTTGTTGTAACAGGTAATTTCTTGTATCATT
>CALFTN010000054.1 GCA_937916395.1 uncultured Clostridia bacterium
GAATAATAAATTGTACTATTTATTTCATACACATTTATTTTACACTAAATTCATTGTATTTTCAAGTGGTTTTGCATATTTTAATGAAAATGCAAATAAAATGTATGAATTATTCTTTGTTTTCAATTTCCAAAAGTTTAATACCGAGTTCTGTAAGTTGAACGCCATCTACTGGTGATGGGCACTCTGTCATAGGCTCTGAAGCGTTCTGTACCTTAGGGAAGGCGATAACATCACGAAGACTTTCAGCCTTTAAGAGCTGCATTATAAGTCTGTCAAGACCTATACCCATACCGCCGTGTGGTGGTGGGCCGAATTTGAATGCATCAAGAAGATAACCGAATTTCTGGTGAGCTTCTTCTTCGCTAAGACCGAGGAGCTTGAAAATTCTGCCCTGAAGCTCAGAGTCAGTAATACGGATTGAACCAGAAGAAAGCTCAATACCATTAAGAACAAGGTCATAAGCTTTTGCTCTTACTGCACCTTTGTCTGTTTCGAGGTAATCAAGACATTCATCAAGTGGAGCTGTGAATGGGTGATGCATTGCAACAAATTGCTGTGTGTCTTCATCCCAGTCAAAGAATGGGAATTCAACAATCCATAAAAGATTGAAGCCTTCGCCAATAATATCTAACTTTTTAGCAGCTTCCTGACGGACTGCACCGAGAGTAGAAAGAACAGAATTGTTTTTTGTATCAGCAATAATAAATACAACGTCGCCTTTTTCTGCACCAGCTTTTTTAAGAATTGTATTCATTTCGTCTTCTGTCATAAATTTAGCAAATGATGAAGCAATTCCATCATCTGTAAGACGAACCCAGGCAAGACCCTTAGCACCGATACCTTTAACAAATTCAGTTAATTTGTCAACTTCTTTTCTTGTGTAAACATTTACTGCATTTTTAGCTGTAACACCTCTTACAGAGCCACCACCAGAAATTGCAGATGTAAAAACTGAAAATTCGCAGTTTTTAACCTCTTCTGTAAGGTCAAAAATTTCCATACCGAAACGAGTGTCAGGCTTGTCTGAACCGAAACGCTCCATAGCCTCTTTATAAGTAAGTCTTGGGAGAGGAAGTGAGATATCGACACCCAAAGCTTCTTTGAAAACCCTTGCGATATAGCCTTCGCCGATTGAAAGAACGTCTTCCATATCAACAAAAGACATTTCAAGGTCAATTTGTGTGAATTCTGGTTGTCTGTCTGCTCTTAAATCTTCATCTCTGAAGCAACGTGCAATTTGCATATAACGGTCAAAGCCGGCAACCATAGAAAGCTGTTTGTAAAGCTGTGGTGATTGTGGTAATGCATAAAAGCTACCATTGTGAATTCTGCTTGGAACCAAGAAGTCGCGAGCACCCTCTGGAGTAGATTTAATAAGCATTGGAGTTTCAATTTCGATAAATCCGTTTTCGTCAAAGTAATCACGAGTGATTTTTGTTACTTTATGACGGAATAAAATATTGCTTTGTAAATCTGGTCTTCTCAAGTCTAAATAACGATATTTGAGACGAGTGTTTTCACCTGTTTTACAATTTTCAACAATGTCAAAAGGTGGTGTTTCGCTTTTTGAAAGCACTCTTAAATCTTTTACATCAATTTCAATGTCACCAGTTGGCAATTCAGGATTTTTTGAAGAGCGTTCTTTAACAACACCTTTTGCCATGAGAACATATTCATTTCTTGCAGAAAAAGCTTTTTCGAAAATTGCTTTGTCTGTGTTTTCATCGAATGCAAGCTGCACAATACCTGTTCTGTCACGAAGGTCAATGAAGATAAGAGAACCTAAGTCACGTTGCTTTGCAACCCATCCACAAACAGTTACTTCTGCATTGATATTTTCACTACGAAGCTCACCGCAGTAGTGAGTTCTTTTAAGGCCTAACATATTATCCATATATAAAATTCCTTTCGGGGATTATTTCAAGTTGATTTTTTTATTGATTAAAAATGCCATAGGGAACTGAAGAATTACAGAAGCAATTATATTGAAAATCGCACCTGTTAATCTGAAGTTCATAGTGCCATCTACTAATGTAGGGTCAGAGGTGAAAAGAATAGCTGTTTCAGAAATTATTATATTTAAAGGCAATATGTCTGAAACAGTGCCGCTAACACTCAAAAGTCCACCCATTAAAGCAAAGAACAATACAATTGTTCCGAATTTTCCGAATGAGCTTATTGGCTTTATTTGTGAGAGGGTTAAGGCAAAATACATACATTGAACAAGAAGCAATATAATAGCAGCAAATAAAATACAAGCTATTATTACTCCGATTGTAATTGTTCTGACACTTGGAACACCGAATATTTCTAAAAGATTATCGATAGTGTCAGTCATCTGGTCACCTAAAATAGCCTTTATCTGATAAAGCCACAAAACGAGTGAGCCTATAAGAAGTGCATAAATTGAAAAAATCCAGATAAGACCAGAAAGCGTTTTGGAGGCTAAAAGTGAATTCATTTTTACAGGTAATGTGAGTGTTAAATATCCTGCTTTGCCAAACATAGTGTTATTGAACATAATGGCAACAGTGATAAGAGTTGTTACGCTAGCGACTAAAAGCGCAAGACACACACCACCACCACAAAGAACTACCTGTTTTTCTTCTTTTAAAACATTAGCTCCAATTTCGCAAATCACAACAGCTATTAATGCGCAAAAATAAATTGCAGAAACAGAGAACCATTGAGCTTTAAGGTCATTTTTCAAAAGCTTACCAAACATTAGAAAATACCTCCTTAAAGACATCGTCAATAGTTTTGCCATCCTTGGTAACCTCTTCTGCCGGTTTGTTAAGCAAAACCTTGCCACCGCCTATAAACAAGGCGTGTGTAAAAACGGATTGCAAGTCATTTATTAAGTGTGTAGAAATAAGCATTGTGGATTTGTCAGTGTAGTTTTCCATAATGAATTTGAGAATAGAATCTCTTGTGGCAGGGTCAACGCCACCCATTGGCTCATCGAGGATGTAAAGCCCAGCCTCTCTTGACATTGTAAGAGAAAGAAGAAGCTTTTCCTGCATACCCTTAGACATTGTTTTACATTTTTGCTTTTCAGGCAAAGAAAAACGCTTTAACATTTCTAACGCTTTATTTTTGTTAAAATCTTTAAAGAAGTCGTTGAAGTAATCAACAGCATCAATGTTTCTCATCCAGTCGTGAATAAAAGTCTGTTCAGGTAAATAAGCAGTAACAGCCTTTGTTTTATCACCAGGTGTATTACCGGTTATTAAAACAGAGCCTTTATAATCGTGAATAAGACCAGTTAAAATTTTCATAAGAGTTGACTTACCGCAACCGTTAGGGCCAAAAAGACCTATTACTTCACCTTTTGGTAATGAAAAAGAAATATCATTAAGCACAAGGTGGTCGCCGTAAGACTTTGAGAGATTATTTACTTCAATAATTTTCTCGTTCATTAAATCACCTTTATACAATAATAAACTAATTTTATATTTTACACCGAATGATGTAAATAGTCAAGAAAAAAGGCTTAACAAATAAATAATATTTATCGTGTGTGAGTGTATTTGTTTCGGTATATTGCAAATTTTGTGATATGTGGTATAATATTCTTATATTATGGGGTGAGAAAAATGCATATTGATTTTAATGAGCTTGGCACAAGAATTAAAAAAAGAAGAATTGAATTAGGCTTGAAGCAAAATGAACTTTCAGAGATGATGGGTATATCAAACAATTACCTTTCAAATATTGAAAATGGTCATTCAATTCCAAGTCTTGAAGTGTTTTCTGATATTTGCATAAAGCTTAAAATAACACCAGATTTGTTGCTTTTAGGTGTGATAAGGGTAGATAACATCCCTGAAAATATAAAAGATAATTTAAAGCTTTGCACAAAAGAAGAGTTACAGCTTGTAGATGGGATTATAAGATGTATTATAGAAAATCGAAACAGTAATGGAGCAAAAGAATGAAATTACTTATTTGTGACGATAGCCAGATAAATATTGATTTGGTTTTGTTTCTGGTTGATATTTTTGAAAAGAAATATAATATAGAATTTGAAAAAGACACAAGACTTTCAGGTGATTTTATATTGACTGAAAAGAATAGCTACGATATTGCTATAGTTGATGTTGAAATGCCAGGAATAAGTGGAATAGAGCTTTCGCAGAAGCTAAAAGAAATTAATCCTAAAATCTGTATTATGATTCTTACTGCCTTTGACAATTACCTTGATTATGCAATGAAAATTCAGGTTTTCAGGTATCTTTCAAAGCCTATTGACAGAAACAGATTTATAAGAAATCTGGAAGAAGCAGTTGAAGAATACAACAAAACAAATAAAAAGCTTACTTTAAAAAGTAACGATAGCTTTATTGTTATAAATACAAACGACATTCTTTATTTAGAAAGAAAAACAGGCGGAACAGCGGTAGTTACCATAAATGGCGAGCTTGAAGTGAAAGAAAAGCTTGATGAGTGTAAAGAGCTTATAAATCAACCGGATATATTTGTTCACTCACATAACAGCATTGTGGTAAATCTTCAGAACGTTGTGAATTTTGATAAGGCCAATGTAACTCTTCAGAAGAATGATAAAGAAACAGTAAAAACTTATATGTCGCAACGGAAATATAAGGAATTTAAAGAGAATTTTATGAAATTTGTTATAGGAAAATAAAAAATTTTAAAAAAATTGAAAAATGTGCTTGACATACATAAAAAATTGTGTTATATTGTTCAAGCATTAAGCGCTGGTGTAGCTCAGTTGGTAGAGCAGCTGATTTGTAATCAGCAGGTCGGGGGTTCAAGTCCGTCCACCAGCTCCATTTTTTTATAAATTAAATATGGGAGTGTTCCCGAGTGGCCAAAGGGGGCAGACTGTAAATCTGTTGGCACCGCCTTCGGTGGTTCGAATCCACCCGCTCCCACCAAAAAGAAAAGTCGCACGAAAGTGTGACTTTTCTTTTTGTACTATTATCTATTCTTTATTCTTTTTTATCTATTCTCTAAAAAGCGACTTTTCCAGATAAAAGATAAGAGATAAGAGAGAAAAGTTATAATATCAACCAACAATGATAGTAATAATCCAAACAATATCTTTTATTTCTGCATCTGTTTATGTATAATTTAATTAGCAAAAAAACTTAATAAAAGAATGCAGAAAGGAAAGATATGAATATGAAAAACAGTATAGGTGAAAGAATTGCCTACTATAGAAAAATGAATGCAATGACACAGGAGGAGCTTGCCGGGAAGTTGAATGTTTCTACTCAAGCCGTTTCAAAATGGGAACAAAAACTTTCTTCTCCTGATATTACTCTTTTACCGGAGCTTGCAAGTGTTTTTTCTATTAGTATTGATGAATTATTCGGAAAGAAAGTTGATAAGGAACCCGTGTTTAATTTAGTTGATAATGTTCCATGGGACGATGACAGAAAAATACGAATTGCAGTTTATCATGGCAAAAAACTTATGCAACAATCAACACATCAACTTCAAAAAGGAACAAATAAAATAAATGTTCATTTTGACTATGGTGAAGTTTATAAAATACATGGTGTTTGTAATTTGAATTTATAAAATTTGTTAGTAGCAATTACACCAAAAATCCTCGTACTATACGGGGATTTTCACTTTTTCACTATTCATTAAAAAGAACGGATTTTCAATGAATAATGAATGATGAAGTCGCTTCGCTGATGAATAGTGAATAATCTCTAATTTACAAAACATTACAAAATAAAATTACTGATTTTAATAAATCTGTGTTGAAATGGTAAAAAACGTGATATATACTTTAGATGTTCGAACAGATATTTATGAGAAAGGAGATTTAAAAATAAATATTTCTGGTGTTAGTAGCAAATGGAAACATAGATTGTGTATGGAAGATGAAAAAGTGTGCGTTGGTTGCGATGAAGAACATGGACATATCTATTCAATTACAGTACCTGATTATAAAATAAAACTTAATCCATGGCATTATTTTTGTCGTTGCGATGTGTTTCGAGTACAGACTATACTGCGTGGTGCCGCAACAAACAAAGGACAAAACGGTGCAGATTTTTACCTTTTTAACTTTAATATTCTTCCAGATTATTATATTTCAATTGAAGAAGCATATGCTTTGGGTTGGAAATCAGGGAAGGATTTATCAAAATTTGCTCCGAGCAAAATGCTTGCAAAGGGTGTATATATGAACTATAATGGACATTTACCAACAGGACGTACATGGTATGAAGCGGATATCAATTATATATCAGGAAAAAGAAATAAACAGAGGATACTATACTCAAATGATGGATTGATTTTTGTAACATATGATCATTATCGAAAATTTTATGAGATTGTATAGGAGAAAGAATGGACAAAATAATAAAAATATCATTAGATTTAACTGATTGCAAATATATAAGAGAGTTTCACGAAAGAATAAGGGTTGCACTTGATTTTCCTGAGTGGTATGGCGCTAATTTAGATGCATTGTGGGATTTGTTAAGTGAGCCGTGTTTTATGGAAGTTTCAGTAGTGGGGGCAGATACTATGTCGAAAGAATTGCGTGAGTATTTTCCTAAAATAATTAAAGTATTTGAAGATGTAAAAATAGCACAAAAAAAGTATGGTTGTTCTTTTGAGTACAAAATATTATCTTGAAAGTTATGTCATCCTTTAGGTTCGTAACAGTCAGAAAAAAGACCTTGTCGAATGACAAGGTCTTTTTTCAATGAATAATGAATGATGAAATCGCTTACGCTGATGAATAGTGAATAATTGATTATAAATTGTTTTAGTGTTATAATTAAAATCAGAGAATTTAAAATTCATCACAAAGGAGAACACAAAATGATTTTATATCACGGTTCAGATGTTGGGGGACTTACTGAACTTAAACCATTTTTATCAGAGCATAAGAAACCTTATATTTATCTATCAAGTAATCCTGTGGTTGCTTTGTTATATACAGTAAAACCAGTGCCAAAGCCTTTCAGTTTTTATCCTTACGGTTTTAGTGGTGAAAAAGTAGTTTATAGCGAATACTATAAAAACTGTTTTGAAGAGATATATAAAGGTAAAAAGGGTTATTTGTATGAATGTGAGAATGTAAAAAATATTGAAAATCCTACAGCTATTAATTGTGCATATACTTGTGAAGAACCGATAGAAATCAACAGATGTATTGAAATAGAAGATGTATATAATAAATTTATGGAATATAAAGAGATGGACTTGTTTGAGATAAAGTCTTTTGAGAAAATATCAGAAAAAGAATTGAATTTTGTTTATGATGATATGAAAAGAACAATTGAACAATATGATTTGAAAAACAACCCAAAAAGTCCAATGAGTGAATTTATTAAAACGCATTTCTCAAATGTTTGGTTGGAAGAATATTAATTTACAAACCCCAAAACCTGTGTTATAATCATATACAAATATTAGAGAGTTGAGGCGATATATTGCAACCATCAACATATATACCAATAATTTTTTTATTTATTGTGTTGTTTATTATTTTAAAAAGACGGAAATCAGTAGTTGCTAAAAAGATTATAGAAAAAAGATATAAAGGAGATAAAAGAGAAATGTTTGAGCTTGCAAAAAGATTTATTAATAAAGAATGTATTATTTATACTTTTGAGAATCATCAGCTTACAGGTGTAATTAAAGAGGTAACCGAGGGTGCTGTTTTGATTGAGAAAAATGGTCAACTTGAAGCTATAAATTTAGATTTTATACTAAGAATAAGAGAGTACCCAGTAGATAAAAAGGGTAAGAAGAAGTCTGTTATATTTGATTAAAAGTTTTATGGGATTGGGAATAAAAGGAGATTGATTTGTTATGAAGCGTGTAGTTAGTATTGTTTTATTTATAATTGTGCTGCTTAATATTATGAGTGCAGGTGCTTGTAAAAATGAGCCTCATGAGGAAAAAACTACAACAAAGCCTGTGTTGACTGAGGCGGTAGAAACGCCGGAACAGAAAGCTGCAAGGGAAGCTTATAAGGAAAATCCGCTGGATTATGTTGAGTTTACAAAATCAACTGGAGTCAGAGAAATTTATATTTCGGAAGAAGATGTTTTAAATT
>CALFTN010000055.1 GCA_937916395.1 uncultured Clostridia bacterium
ACATTTACATCCTTATATATATTCTTATGTTTTTTTGATTTCCAGGGGTTCATTTTCTCACCTTTCTCAGACAACAAAACAGGCACCTCCGAGAATACGGAGATGCCTTAATTTACAAAAAGATAAAAACTATATCAATCGCAAATGGACAAAATGGCATCTCTGTTTCGTAACATCATATTCATTGTCATTTCGTCCACCTACCTTTCATTAATCTTCCATAATTATACTCTTATGTTATGAGAAAGTCAATATTTTCAACTAACGTCATTTACTACACTCCAAAAACGCCTTTTTGAAATCACCGACTTTTCTTGTAGATGTATAAACTGAGTATTCTTTACCCTTACACTTCATTTTTACAAAATCTTTTGTTACCTCTTCAACATAGAAAAGATTCACAAGGTAACTACTATGTGGTTGAGCAAATATTTTCGGATTGAGTGTGTCTTTCCAATACTCTAAAGAAAAATTTGTCTCAATTCGTTTCCCATCAACATAAACGGCAGATTTTCTGTTTTCTATTGCTATGTAAATAATTTCACTTTGACGTAATCTGCATATATCCTTGTTGCTTGTATGGATAATCAAATCTCTGCTACAACAAGGTTTATTGCAACATTCATTTTCACCATTCAAATCAATACAAATTTTTTCGGAGCCACAACACTCTGTTAACTCAAAAGCTATTTCATTATCATTTAAAACTTTTATAACTTTTGCCTTTGTTTCATCTTTTTTCGCCACATCATATACTACTGAACTCATAAAACCCATCCTGTATTTTTAATACGAAGGTTTGGCTCCCATCACCTTACCCTCATTTATATATGACGAAAATCGACGAAAGCTACATAAAAATTTTAAGCTTTCCAGAAAAATCAGCGTTTTGTATATATTAAAACGATTGCAATTGTTAAAAATTACTATACAAAATCATTCAAAAAACAAGTAAATCGTCCAGACGAGCTTGTTGCTGAAGAATTGTTCACATTAACACCTGATGCACTTTTAGGAATTATTTGCTTTTTACGAAACTATGATGGCATAGTAAATGCTTTGGTTGTGAAAAAGAAATATATGGGTTCACCTTTCTCTTGCCTTGCCGACAGAATTGACGGAGCAAAATATGACTGTACCTTGAACTTAAAAGCAACGCGAAAGACTTTTTCAAAGCATTCCCTCGTCGTGCAACACGTTTTACAGAGTGTACCCACTGAAAACAGTAACATAAAAAAGCAGAAGCCCCTTTCTATAGGGTTTCTGCTTTTTTTATTTATGTAATATCAATTTCTCAATTAAAGAATAACCTCTTTACCTTTTTCTGCTGACTCATATATTGCACAGAGAATTTTTATCATATCTACACCCTGAGATGGTTTAAAAACCGGCTCTGCACCTTCTGTAAGAACGTCGATAAAATTGCGAATATTTTTCTTATGACCATTTGTGTCTATATTACCTGTTGGAATAATATCAAGAAGCTGACCATCTTCCTCAGTAAAAAATTCTACCTCATTATCTTTCCACTTGAGACCTGCTTTTGTACCCCTGAGTTCAACAAAACGATTTTCATTTTTAATATTTGATGCCCAACTGAATTCTATCTGAAGAACTGCACCATTGTCAAAGCGAATCATACCCATTGCAAGGTCTTCAACATCAAATGTACCAGCTGAATTTGCATCGCCGAACTTTGAGTTCTCAGAGTCACTTGTGTCGTTGTCTGCAAATTTTGTGTAAGTATTTGCACTTACAGCAACAGGTGTAGGGTTACCCATAAGCCACACCGCAAGGTCAATCATGTGAACACCAAGGTCAATAAGTGGACCTCCACCTGACTGCTCTTTTGTTGTGAACCAGCCACCTTTGCCCGGGATGCCCCTGCGTCTTTGCCAACCACAACGACCACAATAGATTTCGCCCATTCTTCCCTCTTCAACAAATTTCTTTGCGTATTGAGAAGCTGTAACAAAACGATTGTTTCTTATAACCATAAGCACCTTGCCTGCCTCGTCAGCGGCATTTTTCATTTTAAGAACCTCTGTAACATCAATAGCATCAGGCTTCTCACACAACACGTGCTTGCCTGCTTTGAATGCATCAACTGCAATTATGGAATGAAGATAGTTAGGTGTACAAATATCAACAGCATCAATGCTTTCATCTTTAAGAAGCTCTTTATAGTCAGTATATACTGCTGCATTTGGGTAATATTCATCACGGAGTTTTGTTGCTCTTTCTTCAATAATATCACAAAAAGCTACAACCTCTACCCTGTCATCTTCATAATAATTGTCAATGTGGCTTCCACAGCAAATACCACCATTACCAATAAGTGCAATTTTTAATTTTGACATATTTTTTCCTCCTGTTATAAGAACCATTAATTCTTATATTAATTATACCAGACTGAAAGAGAATGTAAATAATATATTTCAAACTACATTTCACTCTAGCTTCATTTTAAGAAGCATTTCACCTGCTTTTATAATATTTTGAAGTGATTTGTCTATATAAAAGTATCAGTCCACGCACACAAAGCTCTGTTGCCATTGCAACCCAAACACCATGAAGCCCTAACGGTTTTACAAGCAAGAGTGCAAGACCTATTCTCACAATCCAAATACTACCCAAATTCATAATGCTTGGTACAAACGTATCACCAGTACCCCTTAAAGCACCGGCCGCTACTATTGAAACACCAAACAGTGCTTCGGCTAAAAGGCCAATTCTTAAAACCTCAGTTGCCAGAATTCTCACTTCTTCTACAGGTGTCAGCAGCATAAACACCAACGGACACGCAATCATCATAACAGCACCGGTAATTCCCATAAATATACCGCCCATCGCAGTACAAATATTACCGTAGTGCTTTGCCGTTTTTAAATCACCTGCACCAAAGCTTCTGCCTACAAGTGTTGTAGCCGCATTACCAATACCATAACCAGGCATATAACACAGGCTTTCGGCTGTTATTGCAAATGAATTAGCCGCAATACAAACTGCACCTAATGGGGCTACTATCATTGTGGTTGCAACCATTGCCCCACACATAGCAATCTCCTGCACTGCGACTGGTGTGCCAATTTTGAAGGCACTTTTTATTATATTAAAGTTAAATATAATCTTTCCGGACTTTAAAATAGTCAGTTCCTTGTTACGAATATAGCAAAAAAACATCATAAAAATACTTATAACTACACAGGCAAGAGCGGTACCAATACCAGCGCCTAAAACCTTGTATTTCGGTATAAATATTGCATTAAAAACAACATCCAATACGCACATTATTGCATTCAGAACACTCGGTGTTACCATATCTCCAGCACATTGTAAATAAGAAGAAGCCAGACAGTTCATCTGAAAAAACGGCAACATCGATGCGAATGTTATAAAGTAAAGGGTTGCATCATTATTAATTGCTTCATTACCACCTAATAAAACTGGTAACGGCTTACTTATTAAAAGCCCTAAAACACACACCAACAATGATGTAAGTATTGCCGTAATTAATCCGTGTTTTACTATATTTTTAGTATGCTTTGTATTTTTTGCACCAACACTATGTGCCACCTGAACAGAAAAGCCTGCCGCAACTGCATAAGGAATTCCATTGAAAAGCCAAGTGGTTGACGCCACTAAACCAATAGAAGCAGAAGCATTTGCGCCCAACGCACCAACCATAGCAGAGTCAATATATTGCATTGCTATAGTGGTAATTTGTGTTAGAATTGCAGGCAAGCTTAATTTCCAGACTTGATTTATCTCTGATTTAAGGTCCTTGTTTCTTAAACGCATCATACTTCCACCTCCTGTAAAATTATTATTTTATTATGTTGTTCTCCTTTTCAACCTCGCCCACACACTTTGTTGTAACTGTAAAATTCTTATCGAAAATATTATTTCTTATTTCTGCTTTTTCTAAATATTCAAGGTGAATATTGTGGTTTTTTCCATAACAGTTTTTAAATATATTGTTTTCTAAAATCAATTTACCATGAACGAATTCTTCTGATATTTCGTTCATCACCTTCGGTGTATATCGAATTGCCGGTGCACCCTCAAAGGTCGGACCAAAATCGCAACCATCTATAATATTGTTTCTGAAAAAAATCTCTTTTGTGTATCCTGATTCAAACCAGAAATTGCAATCATCTTCTATAAGAAGTGCTGGTCCCCACAACTTAAAAAAGCTGTTATTTTCAATAACTACCTTTCCTCGCGTTGTTGCAAGAATCCCTCTGCCAGCAGTCTGTGAAAACGAACAATTCTGCACATATAAATCCGGAGTCCAGCTGATGTTTTCAACCACATCTTTTCCCTCTTTAACTCTGGGAATGTCTTTATCCAGATAAAGCTTTATATCTGTATCATTAACCTTTGCAAAGTCTTTAACCTTTACACTGTAATATGGCTTCAAGGTATCCCATTTTATAAATTCCAACTCGTCTCCGAGCTCGAAAGCCTGAAAGCCCCAGCTTTCATTGTGCATAAAGCGAACTGTAATTGAGTTTTCATTTTCATCAGACTTTATAATTCTCAAGTGTGTACCATGCACATTAATATAATCATCGTGAGCGCCATAAGCTTTGCAATTAATAACCTTCAATTCTCCACGGCACCCTGAAAACTGAAAGAAATCTGCTGTACTTGCAACTGTTCTGTGCTCTGCTGGTGTAAAGTCGCAATTTAAAAATGTTACATTTTCGCAGAATTGAGAAACCATTCCGAGACCGTGCATAAACTTTACACGCATATTCTCAAAGTATAAATTTTTACATCTTTCAAAAAAACTACCTACCTGGTCACGAACTATATTTCGTGTCTGAATTGTTGTGCCAACCTTAAAAGAGCTTTCAGGATTTTTAAAATATACTCTTAAAACATTGTCAGGGAGTTCTTCGATTTTTGTAAAGTTTAAATCATCACGCCTAAAATCACGTGTTTCATAGCTTTCAGGGTCAAAAACCTTGATATGCCTTTTGTTTCCGTGATAACTGTCTATCCAATAAGGCTTACCATTTTTATCGTTTTCGCCTACCCAGAAAAGCTCATTACCCTGAATACTATAAAGGCAATCGTCGTTGATTTTAATATCACAAACGCCGTTTTCTGATTTTATAACCTTAAATTCCGACATTGTGGGACACGCATAATCCACAGTAAGATTTTTAACTGTAATGTTCTCACAGTGGTCAAAAATAATTGGCGTCATTTTGCCGTGAACCAAAACACAAGCACCATTGCCATCTATCGTAACATTTTTCTTTTCTTTTAAAAAAACAGCTGTGTAACGTGTCCCATCAGGATTTTCTTCTTTTTTTGCAGTATTTGAGCAGTAGTAGCCAGTAAGGCAAAACGAGTCGTCTTGCCTTACATCATAAATTTTATTCTTTTCTAAAACTACTGTTTCATTATCCGCTACTTTACTGAAAATTGTACTTAATTCGTTCATTTTATATTAATCTCAATTGTTTCACTAAGTCTTATATCGTTTGAAGAAGCACCAACAAGAATTTCGAATTCACCATTTTCAACAACCCATTCAAAGTGCCTGTCTAAAAGCTTAAATGAATCAAAATCAAGCTTGAATTCTACCGTTTTTGTTTCACCTGCCTGAAGTGTAATTCTTTCGAAGCCTTTGAGTTCTTTGAGTGGAGTAATAATTGAAGAAACTTTATCATTTATATAAAGCTCTACAACCTCATCGCCTTTTACTTTACCAACATTTTTAATATTTACTGAAACTATGTAATCAAGCTCACTCAGCTTTTCAATTTTCAAATTACTATATTCAAAGCTTGTGTATGAAAGGCCAAAACCGAATTCATAACGTGCTCTTCTGCTACCCTCAAACATAACTTCTGTATTATTGGGGAGAACAGTATAATAACAAGGAATTCTGTATGAGTCCTGAGGGAATGATACAGGTAATCTACCAGCAGGGTTATTTAAACCAACAAGCGTTTCTGCAATTGCTTTAGCACCTGTTTCACCGCCGAACCACGCAACTAAAATTGCATCACATACATTGTCTTCAACAGATAAATCCACAGCCCTACCATTTTCTAAAACAAGCACAACTGGTTTACCGGTCTTTGCTGCTTCAACGATTAATTCGCGTTGTTTACCCGGTAATTTCAAATCTGCTCTGTCGTGACCTTCGCTACTTGTGAAGGTATTGTCACCACCGACAATTACTATAAGGTCAGAATTTTTCGCAATTTCTACGGCTTCTTCTATACACTCTTTTTCATCCTCATCATATACTTCAACAAGATGTGGCTGACCCTCCTGAGTTTCAACATGAAGGTCTTTAGGAATACCACAACCATTGCAATATGAAATTTCTGTTTCTTCGCCCAACAATGCTTTTAATTCATCTAAAACAGATTTTAATTCATAACCATCTGGCACAGATGAATAACCACCCAATCTCTGTCGATTCGCAGATGGACCCAAAAGAGCAATTTTCTTATATTTACCTTTTTCAAGAGGTAAAACGCCATTATTTTTAATAAGTGTCATAGACTTTTTAGCAGCTTCATGCGAAGCATTTAAGTGCTTTTCACATCTTATTACACTTTCGTGAAGAGTTTCATCTGTATATGGATTTTCGAATAAACCTAATTCAAATTTTATTTTGAGAACTCTTAAAACTGCATCGTCAATTCGTTGCATTGGGATTCTACCTGATTTAACATTCTTTATGATTGTACCTTCCCAGGTCTTAGTATCATAATCGCAACAGCCCTGCATATCAAGACCAGCATTGACTGAATCACAAATAGCATCTTCATCGGTTGCTGCTGTAAAGTGACGATTGCAGAGTCTTACAACTGAGCCCCAGTCTGCTCTTACATAGCCCTTCATCCCCCATTTTTCACGAAGAATGTCGGTTAAATAATATTTAGAAGTTAAAACTACCTCACCATCAATAGCATTGTAACAGGACATTACGTTATATGCCCCAGCTTTTTTAATCGCAGTTTCAAATACAGGCAGATAGCTCTGTTCAATTTCGCGTCTGCCAACACGTGCCTGAGCACAGTTAATACCATTCTCAGGAATACCATGAACACAATAATGCTTAGGCTCACATACTACAGCATCCGCTCTTTTTATATCACCATCCTGTTGTTCACCTGTAACAATCTGATAAGCCATCTGGGAAGAAAGATATGTATCCTCACCAAATGTTTCTTCAACTCTGCCCCAGCGTGGTTCACGAGCAACATCTAAGTTAGGCGCTAAAATTTCGTGCATTCCCAATGCTCTGGTTTCACTCGCAATTGCCCTGCCTATTGTATTAACATTTTCCCTGTCAAAACTTGATGCCAATGCTAATGGCACCGGGAAAACAGTAGCACCCGGCCAGAGAATTCCATGCAAAGCTTCACCAGTAAAAATGCATGGAATGTGAAGTCTTGAGTTTTCAACAACAAATTTCTGCAATTTATTAAAAAGAACCGGATGAGAGTAACAGTCGTGAATAAAACCAATTCCTCTGTCACCTAATGTTTCTTTCAATTTTTCATCATCTATTTCTGAATCTATTTCTACCGCACAATGATATAATTTATGTGGCTTAGTTGAAAACTCGACGCCTCTTATAATATCCATCTGTGCAACTTTCTCTTCTAAGGTCATTATTGAAAGCAAGCTTTTGGCTCTTTCTTCCGGTGAAAGCGATGCGTTTTTGTAATCCATAAAAAATACCTCATCCCGCAAAAATCGTTTTGTAAATTATATCATTTAACACTATTCAAGTCAATTAAATATGATTGCATTATTAACTTTTTTATGGTATAATTTTCTTATTGAATTTTAATTGTATTGGGTGTGATTTCTTGGCAAAAGCACTTACTACTGAAAAATTGAAAAAACAAGCTCTAAAACGTGAAAAAGAAATAAAAAAATGGGAAAAAGAAAAATCAAAACCGAAAAGGAATTTTTACTTTGCTTATTTAGTTTTTATTATTACACTTATTTATGGCACAGATGAAATTGCTTCACAAATCGGTACTTTAATGAAAACTGAAATCGCCAATGACCTTTTAAGCAAATTTGGTGAAAGCTCAGTTGGTATTTTAGATATTCTTTCAATCCTCGTAGTACCATTTCAGGCAATTGGTCTTTTATACAGACCTCTGGCTGACCGTTGGGGCAGAAAAAAGTTTTTAATCATAAACACCTTTGGTATGAGCTTTGCACTTCTTGTAATTTTCTTATCAAATAATCTGTTTTTATACTTCGTAGGTGCTGCATTAGTTCAGTTTTTCATTCCACACGATATGCACGTTGTTTATATTATGGAATCTTCACCAAGCAAGCACAGAGCAAGAATTTATTCTTCCATTAAATTCCTTGCAAATATGTCTGTGATGCTTATTCCATTTTTAAGAAGATTACTTATGGAAACCGCTTCAGAATGGCGAAACGTGTATTTAATTCCTGCTGTTATAGGTCTTATCTCATCGTTTATTGCGCTTATGACCGCAAGAGAAACTGACTCATTTATTGATTCTCGTCTTCGTTATTTAAAAATGAGCGATGAAGAGAGAGAGCTTGAAAAACAGAAGAAGTCTTCTGAGAATGCTCAGGGTGGTTTAATACATGCTCTTAAATTTGCATTAAAGCATAAGCAGTTAAAGTGGCTTTACATCACCTCTGCTCTTGCTAATTTAGGTTTTATCGGCACTATTAATTATCAGGTTATTTTATCTTATGGTTATGCACAAAACTATGTAGAAAACGGCTTATTCTCTTCTTTAGGTGAAGAAGTAATGAATGCAGTAAGTGTAGGACCTGTTACAGAAGCTTTGTTTATGTTTCCTGTTGGATGTGCCGTTTCACAAGTTATAATGGGCTTTATTTCTGACTGGAAAGGCAGAAAACCCGCTGCAGTAGTTACAGCTTTTAATTGCCTTTTAGCCTTTATTGGCTTCTCTGTAGGTGCAAGATATGCTTTAGACCCTTATATTATCGGATTTTTGTGTGGAGCAGCAATAGGTAGCTATTATTCAACAAACGATGTTCTTATTATGATGATTGGCGAAAGCTCACCAACTAATCTTCGTTCTTCATGTATGTCAGCACAATTCATAGTTACAGGTGTTGGCGTGGCAGTTTCCTATTTAGTAAGTCTTCCATTTATAACACTTTTAGGAAACAGTGTAACCGGAATTGTTTCATTCGCACTTTTAGTACCTGGTTTCATTGCGGCATTTGTTGCACTTATAAAAAAAGCAAATGAAACAAAAGGTATTGATATGGACACCATAACTGGTGCTGAATGGGATTAAATAAAATATATTATTATATAAAAAAAGGGGTATTTTTATGGTAACAACAACTCTTATCGAAAGACTAATGGCATTATTTACCACACTTGTTACGCTTATTGGTTCTTTCAGCTTCAGCACAAATTTCGATCGTCCTTACGATGAAATCAAATTCACAATAAACGCAAACACACCAGCCGGTGAAGAATTGCCAAACGTTGTGAATAATGTTAACGTATGGTCTATTGAAGGAAATCCTTTCAAAGATGCAAAAATAAACAACGAGAACAATATTTTTGAATTCGTAGAATATGTTCAGTTTATGCAATGCTCTGGCGGTACACAAGAAAGAGATTTATTTAAAGACCCACTCGACAAAACTGTGCTTGATGACTACGATTTCACAGTTCTTATAGATAACTGTCGCGGTGTAGTAAACTTAGGCGCAAAACCAATGCTCAAATTAGGTAGCGTTCCTCTTAAATATTCAGAAAAAGCTACAACAGAACACGGCTTCGGCATTAACCCTTACCCACCAGATGATTATAACGTTTATTATAACTATATTAATGCTTTAGCTACTGCTTTAGTTAAGGAGTTTGGCAAAGAAGAAGTTCTCACTTGGCGTTTTGGCGTTATGACAGAATTTGAAAATGCTGATTGGTTCATTGCTAATGATGGCAAAGCACAAAGTGCATTCAAGGAATACTGCAAGCTTTATGATTACACTGTTCAGGCCCTTATTGATGTTATAGGCGAAGATGTTTACGTTGGTGCTCACGCAATGTCTGTTACAGAAGGTCAGTGGGATGAGGCAAAATTCATTGAGCATTGTGCTGTTGGAACAAACTACAAAACTGGTACAAAAGGCACAAAGCTCTGCTATCTTGCAGGTTCATTCTACGACTATGCTCCTGGCGAATATACAAGTGGTTATGATCTTCCTGGCACTATCAATAATTTAAGAGCTACTGCTGAAAGCTATGGTCTTAACGATTTGGAATATGGTATTGATGAAGGCAGACTTCTTGTTGGAACTGTAAGTGGAGCAAATAACGACGAGCTTCTTACAAGAACTGTTGGTCACACCTATCAGGCTTCTTACGATGCAAGACTTATTGCACAAATGTTTAATAATGATATTGACTATTTCTCAGCTTGGGGATACCTTTCAAATGGTCTTTTAGAGGGTAACCCTACTGTAAGCTATCATGTTGCAAAAAATGCTTCAAAATTCCAGGGTTCTAAGCTTTTACCTACTGCAAAACAGCAATCAGGTGATATTGGTGGTGCTGATATTGGTGCTGTTTCAGCAATTGACGAAAAAACAAACACAATTCGTGTTATGGCTTATAACTTTAAAAATGACCTTAATTATGACACAAAAATCAAAACAGAGTTTGTTATCAATGCGCCAAAATTTGATGGTCAAACATTCAATGTAAGAGCTTATGTTATTGATGATGACTGTAACTACTTTGATGACTGGATGAAGGACAGACAAACTTATAATATTACAAACGGCTGCTTCAACTGGTCACCACAGGACCCTCAGATTGATAGCCCAACAACTCTTATGGATGAAAATGCAAGAAACATTTACTTTAACGAGCTTTACCCTAAATATACAGAGGCTTCAAAATTAACACCTGTTGATTCTACTGCAACTGTTGAATATGGTAAGCTTATTATTAACGCAGAGTTAGACCCACACGCAGTTGTATTCTTTGAATTGACACCACAAAAATAATTATGACTGAATTCAGAATAATAGAAAAACAGATAGATTTAGAAAAAGCCCTCCAAATAAGGCGTGAGGTTTTTGTTAAAGAACACAATGTACCAGAGAGTATCGAGCTTGATGAGTTTGATACTCTCGACTCTCAATGTATGCACATTTTAGCTTTATATGAAAACAAGCCAATAGGCACATTAAGGGCAAATTTAACAATAAAAGACAAAGTAAAATTTCAACGCTTCTGTTTTTTACCTGAATACAGAAAATCAGGTTTTGGTAAACTATTAATAGAATTTGCAGAAAACGAGCTTATAAAAAAAGGATATAAAAACTTCTTTTTAGAGGCAAAATTTTCGGTACACCCTTTTTATGAAAAATGTGGCTATAAAAAAGTGAGCGATATTTTCTATGAAGTAGGCGTACCACACGTAAAAATGGAGAAGCTGATTAAATAATGCAAAAAGAATTCAATGTAACAGGTATGACTTGTGCAGCATGTCAGGCAAATGTTGAAAGAACTGTAAAAAAACTGGCTGGTGTTGAAAACGTAGCTGTTAATCTTTTAAACGAAAATATGACTGTTTCTTATAACGAAAAAGAAACAACAGATGAAAAAATAATTAATGCTGTAATCTCTATTGGGTATGGTGCTTCTTTAAAAAACGGTAACGAAGAAAAAAGCACTATAAGAAGTGATTGGGATAAAAGAAAGGAAACCGAAAAAGAAAAACAGAGTTCTATGAAAAAGAGACTTTTTTCTTCTGTTGCTCTTCTTATTCCCTTGATGTATGTTGCAATGGGTAGCATGTTGAATCTCCCTATGCCACAAATTTTAAGCGGTGTCGAAAACTCGTTAATAAACACATTAACACAGTTAATTTTAACTGTGCTTGTTATGATAATAAATAAAAAATTCTTCACATCTGGCTTTAAAGCATTGAGTCATAAAGCAGCAAATATGGACTCGTTAGTTGCAATTGGCTCATCTGCTGCATTTATTTATGGTCTCATTTCATTTTATTTTATGTGCTATGGTGCAGGTCACAATAATTTTCAACTGGTTCACAAATATTCACACGAACTTTATTTTGAATCTGCTGCTATGATTTTAACGCTTGTTACAATCGGAAAATATCTGGAGACCAAAAGTAAAGCAAAGACATCAGATGCATTAGGTAAATTAATTGATTTAGCTCCAAAAACTGCCACTGTTTTGAAAAATGGTGTTGAAGTCACAATTGCTGCCGAAGATATAAAATCTGGTGATATTCTTATAATAAGACCCGGTGAGAGCATCGCTGTAGACGGCGTTATTATTGAGGGCGAAGGCTCTATTGACCAATCAAGTGTTACTGGCGAAAGTCTGCCTGTTGACAAAAGTAAAAATGATGAAGTTATTTGTGCTACTATTAACAAAAACGGCACATTTAAAATGGTTGCTACTAAAGTAGGCAACGACACTACTCTCTCTCAAATAATTAAGTTAGTTGATAATGCAAGCAACACAAAAGCCCCTATTGCAAGACTTGCCGATAAAGTAAGTGGTGTATTTGTACCAATTGTAATAACTATCGCTGTAATTACATTTGCCGTTTGGCTTATAAGTGGTGCAACCCCTGATTTTGCACTTTCAATGGGAATTACAGTTCTCGTTATTTCGTGCCCATGTGCTCTGGGCCTTGCTACACCTGTTGCCATTATGGCAGGCACAGGTAAAGCTGCTGAGAACGGTATTTTAATTAAAACTGCAGAAAGCTTAGAAACCTTATCTTCTATTGATACTGTAGTTCTTGATAAAACTGGTACGGTAACTACTGGTGAAATGTCTGTTTCAGATATTTACGTTTTTGATAATTCTTTTACTGAAAGAGAATTCTTATCATTCGCTTATTCGTTAGAAAATGGTAGTGAACACCCACTAGCAAATGCAATTAAAGAAAAAGCAAAAAGTGAAAATATAAATTTAATTAATTCAATCGGATTTTCTGCTGAAATCGGTAAAGGTGTTTCAGCAAATATTAACGGCGATTTATGGCTCGCTGGCAATCAGAAATATATGCTTCAATGTGGAATTGATGAAGTCTATTTCAAAGAAAAGAACGACGAATTTGTAAAACAAGGTAAAACCGCAATTATTTTTGCTCAAAATAAAAATGTTGTAGGAATTATTGCTATATCAGATACAATTAAAACTTCGAGCAAAGCAAGCATTGAAGCCTTGAAAAAACTAAACAAACGTGTTATAATTCTTACTGGCGATAATTCCTTGGTTGCTGAATCCGTCGCAAAAGAGGTTGGCGCTGACTTATTTGTTGCAGATGTTCTACCGACTCAGAAAGAAAACTATATTGCTGAATTACAAAAACAAGGCAAAAAAGTTTGTATGGTTGGGGATGGCATTAATGATTCCCCTGCACTTATCTCTGCTGATGTGGGCATTGCTATTGGCGCTGGCACAGACATTGCTATTGATTCAGCCGATATTGTTCTCATGAAGAATTCTTTAGAAGATGTTGTAACGGCATTTGCACTAAGCAAAGCAGTTATTAAAAATATAAAACTCAATCTTTTTTGGGCATTTTTCTATAATGCTTTGGGTATCCCAGTAGCAGCAGGTGTGCTCTATCCCCTTTTCGCAATTAAATTAACACCTATGCTTGGTTCTCTTGCAATGAGCCTTAGTTCATTATGTGTAGTTACCAATGCTTTAAGATTGAGATTTTTTAAAGTAAAACACACTTTTACGACAGAAGAAAAGCTAAACCGAATCACAGAAACGAAGGAAGAGATTAAAATGACAAAAACAATATTTGTTGATGGTATGATGTGCAAGCGCTGTAAATCACATGTTGAAACTGCATTAAAAAGTGTTGCTGGTGTAACAGACGCTGTTGCTGACTTAGGAAGCAAAACTGCTACTGCTACACTTTCTGATGATATTGATATTAATATTTTAATTGACGCTGTAAAAAATGCTGGCTATGATGCCAAAGCTTTATAATATTTTTATAGGAGTATATATATGAAAAAGAAACTCATTCCAATTATTGCAATCGTGCTTGTTGTAGCTATCGCTGCAACCACTCTTATTCTTTTACTTTCAAAAGAATCAAAACAACTCACCATTGAAAATATGGACACTTTCTATGACGTATCTGTTGAAATTACAGATTATGTAAGAGGAGAAAAAAACACTGAAATTCTTGGTTTACTTGCTACTTATGAACCATCAACCGCCAAGATTCATATTACATTAACACCAAAAGACAGCTTAACTTGTGATGGTGGAAAAGTGTTATTTAATTTCACTGATGATTTCTGGAAGGTTACTAACGGAAACAACCAGATAACTGTAGACCTCAATGCAGAAGGGGTTACAGAAATATTTGTTGATGTTGAAGCTGACCTTAAGATTTCAACTATTGCAGAACCAGAAGCTTCAACTGTTGTGCTTTCCGATGCTTTAGGTACAGTTACATATAAAAAGTTTTTCAATAAGTTATAATAACCAAATATAAAAATGGGCTGTAAAAAAACGCTAAGTTTTTTTACAGCCCATTTTTAGGGGATAGGAAAAAAAGATGCAGAACGGACAAATCGAACAAAAACAAGGCTTCAGTCTTGTTTTTGCTTGCCCGAAGGCGTACATAGGTACGTCGAGTGGTGAGATTTGTTCGTAGCATAAAACGAAAAATTTTTATGATTTTAGTTTTTAGATAATTTATAGGGATTCTTACAAGTGTCGGTCACCTGTAGGAATCCCTTGATTTATATAGTTTTATGCGGTCTGCGCTTTTTTTGCAGCCCCTTTTTTAATAAACCCATTCGCCACGTAAAGCAGCCTTAATTTTCATTTGACCTGTAGCAGAATCAAAGAACTGTGTACGACCATAATCCTTACCAACATCTTCTGCTAAAACAGGAATTCTGAGTTGCTTTAAAGTTTCTTTTACTGCAATAATATTTCTTTCACCTATAGATGAAAGTGAAGTATTATTAAAACCAGGGAACATCTGAGCACCACCAGCAATTTTCGCCTTAATTCTGAATTTATTTGCACCAGCTTGTTCCATCTTTTTTACTAAATCAGGAATCGCAGTATCCGCAAACTTCCAAATTTCTTTACCTTGTGGGTTGAAGCCCTCACTTGTAGGCAACATAATATGTGAAAGTCCTGCAACCTTTACAGTTTCGTCGTAAAGGCAGATACCTATACAAGACCCCAACGCATAGGTAACCAGAATATCACCATTTTTGGCTATATTCAAGTCAGATATACCTACTACAACATTTTGACTCATATATCAGCCAACCCCAAACTTTCCATAATTTTTTTGAGAGAGTCAACATCAGGAATCAAAATAATTTGAGATGATGCGGCATCTTCTTTATCAAGTTCATCTTTAATAAAGATAATCTTATCACTGATATTTGCATAATAAATTGCAGGCAAGCTTAAAATTGAGCCTACCATGTCTACTGAAAGCTCAGGTGGAGAAATTTCAATAGCAAGACCTGTGAGTTCAGCAATAGCATTAACATAAGAAGCGGCAATAATATTACCCACTTCCTTAATTGCAGACTGGCTCATTTCATCAAGGTCAAAATTATCTTCGATATCCATACCTAAAAGATTGCTTAAAAGAATTTTTACAAAAGGCTTGTGAATAAGGAACATAATCATACCCGAAACATCACCTGTGAGTGACATCAAAATACCAGCAAGAACATTTTCAGGACCACCTAAGTTTTCAACAACCTCTGTGTAATCAAGAATGTCAATTTGTGGAACATTAATATCAATAGGTCTGTCGAGCATTGATGAGAGAGCTGACGCTGCGTGACCTGAACCAATATTACCAATTTCTTTTAATGCATCAAACTGCATTTCATTTAATTCATAATTTTCAAATGCCATAATTATCTCCTAAGCTCGTTAATTGTTCTTTGATTTTCTTCTGCTGTTGAAACAACCCTTGCAGCTAACTGAAAAGCTCTTTGAACAGTAATCATTTCTGCCATTTCATCTGCTAAGTTAGTACCAGATTGCTCAAGTGCGCCCTGAATCAAGTGACCCTCATTATTACCAACAGCAATAGCTTCACCACTTTTTTCAGAAATTGCGTAAAGATTATTTGCAACTGGTGTTAAATAATTAGGGTTGTTGAATGTGAAAAGACCAATTTGGTTTTTAAGGTTTGAAGTATCAAAATTATTTGTACCAGGCTCTTTTTGTAATGTAATTCTGTTCCCCATACTATCAAGCACGAAATCACCATTTGCTGTAACAAGGTAACCTGTGTCACCTGCCATACCAATACTGAAATTACCTGCTCTTGTAAATGCAACTAAGCCATCCTGTTCAACAGCAAATAACGCGTTACTTACAATTGCGAAATCCAAATCATAACTTGTAGGAGTTACTGATGATGGATTAAAGTTTGTATCATTAATCTCGGATTTAACACCATTACCTTTTTCAGGGTCAGTCGGTGTATTAACATACATCTCATCGAAAATGAGTGACTGGAAAGAAATATTCTGTGGTTTATAACCTGATGTACTCACATTAGCAACATTATTAGCGATATTATCCATCGCTTTCTGATTTGCAAGTAAACCACTTGCACCTGCATAAAAAGCTGTTCTCATAAATTACCTTCCCTTCACTTTATTAAACAGAAGCTATTTTCGAAGTACCATTCTGGTCCATCTGGTCAATAATCTTCATAGCTGAAGAGTAAAGCTGGAATGACCTTTGTGCTTCTATAAGCTTTGTAAGTTCTGTATTAATATCCACATTAGAGGACTCTAAAGCACCCTGAATTACTGTAAAGCTTTCTGCTGCAACTAAATCGCCCTCATTCTGAATTAAAAATGAAGAATTCTCTAACTTCTCAGCAGTAATGCCTTCTGCTGGCTTATTTATAAGAAGTCTATCAATGAAATTACCCTCAGCAGAAATAACTGAACCGTCAGTGCCAACTTTAAATCCACTTGCACCAATGTAAATTTCACCATTCTGACCTAAAACTCTGCCAACACCATTGAGAACTAAAAATCCTTGTTCATCAAGGTCAAAATTACCGTTTTTTGTGATAGCGGTCTGACCATCCTGAGTTCTTATATTAAAGAAACCGTCACCGTTAATTGCAATATCTAATTCACGGTCTGTATTTTCAATAATACCAGGCTCCATAATTGTATGTATATCCTGAATGATAGATGAAACCTGACCAACGCCGTCACCTAAAACAGTAGGATTGCCATTTTCCATTCTTAGCATTAATTCCATCTCAAAAGCAGAAGTTTCGACCCTGTCTGTTTTATAACCTGGAGTTTTAATGTTAGTTATATTGTTACCAAGAACATCTATCTCGTTTTGTCTTGTGAGAATTCCTGATGCAAGAGTGTAAAAACCTGAATACATAAGTTTTCCTCCATAATTTATTGTAAAAAGTACAGATTAATCATATCTGTATTCTTTCATTTCTTCATACATTTTGTCAAGAGCTTTTTTACGGATTTGTGACACTCTTTGTTGAGAGATATCTAAAACCTCGCCTATTTCTCTTAAATTAAGATTTTCATAATAATAAAGTGAAATAACCTGTTTTTCTTTTGGGTCAAGACAATCAATCGCCTTTGCAAGCTCACCTTTTAGTTCGTTTTCCAAAAGATTGCTGTCTACCTGAGATTTTGAATTGTCCATTGACTTTTCAATTACACCTTCCCAGGCTTGTTCTATCATTTCTTCAAAAGAAATTGTATCAATAGAAGCAATTTCTACAATACGCTGATTTAACTGTTGCTCAGTTATACCCAGATACTCAGCAAGTTCAGCATCTGTAGGTTCTCTGAGCAATTTTTGTTCAAGTTGTTTTCTGCCTTGAGAAATTTTATTTTGAGCATCCCAAGCCCTGTTTGTGAGCCAGTTCTGCTTTCTCATATATTTTAAAATAGAACCTCTTATAGCTAAGTAGCTATATGTATCAAAACTAGCGCCTCTGTCAGGGTCATAACGTTCAAGGCAATCTATAAGGGCAATAACACCCTGATTAAAGAAATCTTCAAATGGGACATTTGATAACAATACAGAACGCATACTATAAATAGCAAGGTTAACAAGATTAAGGTAATGCATGACAAGCTTATTTCTTAGTTCAACACTACCAGTTGCTTTAAAATCCTTCATTACCTTTTCAGGATTTTCTAATTTTACTTCTTTAATCTGACTTGTACCGTTCATAACTGTTATCACCCCATTTCAATTTTTAATTACTGCATTACGTTGCAGAGAGTGTAATAGTACCTAATGCCTGAATCTGTACTGATGTGTCAATATCATTAAATGACAATACAGTAATATCAGGATAAAATTGGTCGAGTAACTTTTTAAAGTAAATTCTTACAACAGGAGATGTAATGATAATTGGCTCTTGTACGAGTTTTTTCATCTGATTAATCTGCTCTGTTGTGCTTGTGACAATCATTTGAATAACATCCGGCTCAAGTGCCAAATAAGCACCACCTTCAATTTTCTTAATACTCTTAATAATCAAATCTTCTATTTCAGAATCAAGACTCACAACCTTAAGCTGACCTGCTATTGAGAATTTATGAGTAATTGTTCTTCTTAACGCTTGTCTTACATATTCGGTAAGCATATCGTGGTCTTTAACTGTAGGTGAATAGTCCGCAAGAGTTTCTAAGATAGTTTCCATATCTAAAATTGGAATACCTTCTCTTAAAAGGTTTCTTAAAACTCTTTGAAGCTCGTTAAGAGAAACAATTGCAGGAACTGTATCTTCAACAATACTTTCATTGTGCTCTTTAAGGTTATCAACCATTCTTTTAACTTCTTGTCTGCTAAGAAGCTCGCTTGCATGCTTTCTTATAATTTCAGAAAGATGTGTAACCATAACAGATGTTGGGTCAATAAGTGTATAACCTGCAATTTCTGCTTTGATTTTCTTATCATCACTAATCCATTTAGCAGGCATACCGAATGCAGGTTCAACTGTTTCAATACCATCAACATCGTTTTCTGGTGTTTCTGCAGGAACAAGACCTAAATAGTGGTCAAGTAAAACTTCACCAACTGCAACAGATTCACCCTTTAACTTAATTTCATACTGGTTAGGATTAAGCTGTGAGCTGTCTTTAAGACGGATAGCAGGGATAACCATACCCATTTCATCTGCAAAGTGCTTTCTCAACATAACCACACGGTCAAGGAAGTTACCACCACTGCTCTCATCAACAATAGGTAAAAGGCTGTAACCAACCTCAACACAAATTGCGTCAACGTTGAGAAGATTGTAAACGTTATCAAGGTTCTTGTAGTAACTTACTTCGCTTGTAACCTCTTGTGCCGCAGGTAAATCGCCCAAATCCGGTGAGCCGTCTGCCAAAGGCGCCTTCGCTTTCCTTAAAAGTATTACACCCAAAACAATAAGTACAACAGAAATTATTGCTGTCTGAGGCACAGGGAAGCCAATGAATGTAAGGAATGGCAATATAACACCTGCAATAAGTAATACAAACGGCTGATTTGAAAATTGCTTAAGAACGTCTGAGTTAAGGTCTGCTTCAGAAGAAGAACGTGTAACAACAAGACCTGTAGCCATTGAAATCAAAAGCGACGGAATCTGGCTCATAAGACCATCGCCTACTGTCGAAATTGAGTAGGTCTGAATAATAGTCATAAAGTCGCCTTCACCATTTATAAGACCAACAGCTGCACCACCGATTAAGTTTATTAAAGTAACTATAATAGAAATAATAGCGTCACCTTTAACAAACTTTGTAGCACCGTCCATAGCTCCGAAAAAGTCAGCTTCACGTTGAATTTTTGCACGACGTTCTCTTGCCTGCTCTTCTGTGATAAGACCTGAGCTTAAGTCAGCATCTATAGCCATCTGCTTACCAGGTAAAGCATCAAGTGTAAATCTTGCTGAAACCTCAGCAACACGTTCAGCACCCTTGGTAATAACAATAAACTGAACTAAAACTAAAATAAGGAATATGATAAGACCAACAACAATGTTACCTTGAATAACGAACTCACCGAAGGTCTTAACAACTTCACCAGCATAACCACCATTTGTAAGAATTGAACGGGTTGATGAAATGTTAAGGCTGAGACGATAAACTGTTGTAACAAGCAACAGCGACGGGAATATCGCAAACTCAAGGGTTTCCTTGATGTACATTGTTATAAACAAAATAACTAAAGAGATTGTAATGTTGAGAATAAACATAAAGTCAAGAATTGCTGTAGGAAGCGGAATAATAAGAAGTGCAACAACCGCAACCATCAAGAGTGCAACCGAACTAGTTTTAAGTCTTGATTTTATATTCATTCTTGTTCAACCTCCTTTTTTATTTTTTACTTGTCTTTTTATTTTTTTCTTTAAGGTTATAAACAAATGCTAAGATTTTAGCAATTGCTTTGTAGAATTCTTCAGGAATTTCTTCTCCGACTTCTACTGCGTCGTAAAGAGCACGAGCCAATGGCCTGTCTTCAGTAACATAAACATCGTTTTCTTCAGCTACCTGAACAATCCTTAATGCTAACTGGTCCATACCTTTAGCAATAACTTTTGGTGCTCTGTCTTTATCTCTGTCAAATTTAAGTGCAACTGCAAAGTGAGTAGGGTTACGAATAACAACATCCGCTTCAGGAACATTCTGCATCATACGCTGACGTGCACGCTGTTGCTGAACATTTCTCTGCCTGCCCTTAATTTGCGGGTTACCTTCAATTTGCTTATATTCATCTTTAATTTCTTGTTTACTCATCTTCATATTCTTTTCAAAATCCCACCACTGATACATATAATCAGCAGCAGCCAAGAATATAAAAGCTATACCAGACTTTAAAACCACATCCATTATTATACCGCCTGTTTTCATCATCGCGGTCATTGGATTCATATCTATAAGAGCTGGTAGTGTAGCAACCTCATCCACGAGTACTGTGTAAACTATATAAAGTAAAACTACTATTTTAATAAGCGATTTTAACAATTCTACAATCGCTCTTAAAGAGAACATTTTCTTTATACCATTCAAAGGATTAATCCTGTTGAACTTAGGCGCAGCAGCCTTTGTTGTAAAAAGCATTTTTGTCTGTGCCATTGTTACAATAATTGCAACTGCAACTGCAATAAGAACTAACGGCATAGCACATTTTAAAAACACAACTGCCAAATCAACAAAAGTTGTTGCTATGTCACTTATAAGAAAACTTTCTTTAGTTCCTGCAATACTTATATATCTTTTAATTAAATCCTGTATGCTGGTAAGAATGGTGGGCGCAAACATTTTAAGTCCATAAAATGAAGCAATAAGTGACACCGCTGTAACTGCATCTTTACTGACGAAGACATTACCTTTCTTTCGTTCGTCTTTTCGCTTTTTGGGCGTCGCTTTTTCGGTTTTTTCACCCGCCATTTTTAACCACCACTTTTCACAGTAAGAATAAATTTAAATAGACTATACCATCTTGAAGAGATTATAAATATTGTCATTTAAAATCCCTATATAATTTTCCATAAAATTACCTACAGGAACAGCAAAAGCAAATAAAAGAAGAAGTCCTAAGAAAATTTTAATTGGAAAATGTATTGAGAAAATATTAATTTGTGGTGATAATTTCATTAAAACACCTAATGCAACTTCTAAAACAAACGTTGCAACCATAAATGGTGCTGAAAGCTTAATTATAAGTGCAAATGCTGAAACAAACATAGTTGCTATAAAAGTTGCAACATCTTCACCAATAGTCACAGCACCCACAGATACTACGTCATAAGACGAAACTGTTAATCTGATAAATGTTAAGTGGCTGTCCGTAGCGAAGAAATAAAGCACAAATAAAAATTCAAAAAATCTACCAGAAATAGCAGTCTGGATACTTGTACCGGGGTCAAACGCCTTTGCCATTGAAAGACCGAAGCCCATATCAATTATATCACCAGCCGCAAAAAGCATGTAATAAAATATCTGAAAAACGAGACCTGCTGCAAAACCGACCATAAACTCTTTAAGCATTGCAAATAAATACACAAGTCCCTCAAACGATTCAATTTGTGACACATCTAATGTAGGTGTAATTATAAGCGTCAGCCCTAAAGCTAATGCAATTTTTATGGACGATAACACATTTTTCCTTGCTAATAATGGATTGAAAAAAAGCATAGAACCCATTCTGCAGAAAACGAGAATATAAGCGCCAAGACTCTCAAACAAAATCTGCCCAGACATTTACTACAACCCCGCCATAAAGCCCATAATATAGTTGAAGAATTCCTCCATACTTGAAACCATCCATGAGCCCATTGCAATCAGAATAACACCGATTATAAGAATTTTAGGTGCAAATGAAAGGGTTTGCTCGTGAATCTGCGTTGCTGCCTGAAAAATAGAAATTATAAGACCAACAGCAACACTCACAAGAAGCATTGGCGCTACAAGCTTAACTACTAAAAATATTGCTTCTCTGAATACTACAAGTGCATCTTCTTGTGTCATCACAAGTTCTCCTTTCATCTAATATTTTAGAGTGAGCGTAAGCACAGCTACTTAAAGCTCGTGACTAGCATTTCGATTATTAAACTCCAGCCATCTACGACCACAAAAAGCATAAGCTTAAATGGTAGTGATATCATTGACGGTGGAAGCATAACCATACCCATAGACATAAGGGTACTCGAAACTATCATATCAATAATTAAGAACGGCAGGAACAACAAGAAACCCATTGTAAATGCACGTTTTAATTCACTCGTAATGAAAGCTGGTACTATAACAGTAAGGTCTAATTTCTTTAAAGAATCAGGATTACCGCTTTCAATAACATCTTCGTCACCTGACAAAGATAAGAAAAGATTTAAGTCTTTATCTTTAGTTTGTTTAAGCATAAACTCTTTTATAGGGTCTTGCATTCTTTCTAAAGCCACTTCTTCTGTAATTTTCTCTTTTTGTAAAGGCTCAATCGCCTCTTTATTTATCGTAGAAATTACAGGAGCCATTATGAACAAAGAAAGTGCTAAAGCAAGTCCTATAATAACCTGGTTAGGTGGAGTCTGCTGTATACCGATTGCATTTCTTAGAAACGACAGAACTATTA
The DNA here is from genome assembly GCA_937916395.1 of uncultured Clostridia bacterium. GTDB lineage: Bacteria > Bacillota > Clostridia > Oscillospirales > Acutalibacteraceae > DTU089. The sequence continues at coordinate 23,162 of CALFTN010000055.1, forward strand.
CAATTCTTGTAAAGCTCGTCATCATCATAAGCAGTGATGGTGCTAAAGCGAGTAACACAAACAAGAACAAAAGCTGTAATTCGCTCATTGCTCCGTCTTTAGCATCGCTGTCAATATCTACACTAACTGATGCAGCATTTGCGGTAACTACTAAAATAATAGTAAAAACAGTTATGGCAACTGTTAATGCTATTAGCCGTCCCCACAACCGTTTTATCTGCTTAGAACGTGGGGATTTCTTTTTCTCAGAAAGTACGGGATTATTTTTCATTTAAATCGTCACCCTTCCCCTCGTTCTTTTTATTCAACAAATTGTTGTATGCGTCTGTGAAGATTGACATAAAATTCTGTTCCCCTGTTTTTTCAATATCCTTATTGACAGGAAAAAGTGAAGCATCCATTTCTTCAATCTTTGTAACGCTTTGTGCTGTAAATGCCAAAAGAAATACTCTATCGGAAACTTTTACTAAAGCAAGTGATTGGTCCTTTCCTACAGTCATTCGTTCAATTATCTCAATATTTCTCACATTGCCATACTTAGGCTGATATTTTTTAGAAACAAACTTAGAGAAATAATAAGCACCAACGAAAACCAGTAGCATAAGGACTATTGTACCGATTCCTGTAAGAATCGTTGTAAAATCTTGCCCCATACAAAGTCCTCTCTTATAAAGTTTAATTATTATAAATTATAATTACAATGGTAAAATTTTGGTAACAGTCTGAACGATTCTGTCTTGCTTGAAAGGCTTAACAATGAAGTCAAGAGCACCTAATTTAATAGCCTCCATAACCATTGATTCCTGACCCATAGCAGAACACATAACAACCTTTGAGTTAGGGTCAATTTGCTTAATAGCAGCAAGTGCCTCAATACCACTCATATTAGGCATAGTAATATCGAGAAGAACTAAATCTGGCTTATGCTCCTGATAAAGTTCAACAGCCTGAGCACCGTCAGCAGCCTCTACGAAATCTGTGTAACCTACACCACTTAAGTGATTTTGAATCATTTTTCTCATGAAACCAGCGTCATCAGCTAACATAATTTTATACATAAAATCTTCCTCATTTCTGATTATAGTTTTTTATATTTGGTAACACTAAAATTATAATGTTCCGCCAAGTGAATCTAAAAGTTCTTTTGCGCCAACAATTTCTGTTACACGAACACCGAAGTTATCGCCAACAACAATAACATCACCGTATGCTAATAACTGTCCGTTAACAATGATTTCTGCAGGAGCACCTGTTTGCTTGTCAAGCTCAATAACTGTACCCTGACCAAAATCCATAATATCTTTAATCTTTTTCTTAGAGCGACCAATTACAACTGAAATGTCAAGTTGAACGCCCATAAGTAAATTAAGATTACCACTGTAAGGATTTCCCTGTATACCAACCTTCTTGCCAAAATCAGGGAAGTCAGCAGTTTTAATTGTTACAGCTGGATCCTGTGTAGGCATTGGCATTCCATAACCCATTGGTTGCTGCATTGGCATTCCATAATATGGATTTTGCATACCAGGCATCATACCTTGTGGATATTGTCCTTGATACATAGCCTGTTGCTGTGCCATATATTGTTCCTGATTATACATAGGTGGTTGACCATACATATTAGGAGCACCCTGGTTAATTGGCTGCTGCATAGATGGTTGCTGCATAGGTGGTTCCTGAACAGGAGCTGAAGCCGGTGCTGGAGCAGGGGCAGGAGCTGGTGTAGGAGCAGGAGCTGGTGCCGGTGCTGGAGCAGGAGCAGGAGCTGGAGCTGGAGCTGGAGCTGGTGTTTCGATTAATGTATCGCCTGCTTCTTGTTCACCTGAAATAGTAGAAACAATTTTCTTTGCCAAGTCAATAGACAAGTATGAAGTAAATACTGTATCAACTATTGCTGCACCGCCTTCTTCTTCAATATTAAGATTGAAAGAAACAGCTACAACATTTTCTTCTGTATGACCATCTGCTTCAAAAGACTCAATCACATCTGTACGTGAAGTTATGAGCTTTGACTCAGGTGTTGAAATATTAACTGTCATACCCAAGATTTCTGAAAGTGCAGTTGCAGATGAACCCATCATCTGATTCATAACCTCACAAGCAGCACTAAGGCTCATATCATCAAATTCAAATTCTTCTTCTGAGCCCTGAGTGTAATCGTTACCCATAAGGATATCTAAAATTATTCTCATATCATTTCTTCTGAGAATAATTACGTTAGCACCCTCAATACCCTCAACATAGTTAATTTTAACTAAGATTGCAGGTTCAAGCTTAGAATAGTCAATTGTATCAAAAGTATTTAATTCAACATTAGGAGTTGTTATTAACACTCTCTTATCTAACATTGAAGACACCGCAGTAGCCGCAGCACCCATGCTAATGTTTAAGACTTCACCGATGGCGTCAAGGTCATCAGAAGATAATAAGTTTTCTTTATCAGTCATCAACGTTCGCATCCTCCCTTTGTTCATCTTTATTTTGGTCGCCTAGTGACTTAACAAGCTTAATAGCCTTTTTGTTGTTAGATTCACCCATTCGTGCAGTATACCACGGCATACCCTCGATATGAATCTCTATGTCATCGTCAATACGCTTATTTAACATTAAAACATCATTTACTCTTAAGTCGGTAACCTCTTCAAACGACATTGTACATCTGTCAAGATAAGCTTCAATATTAAGGTCAGATTTCTTAAGATAATCCATAAGAAGCTCTTGCTTTTTCTGTTCCTTATCCTGATCCTGTTGCCTTGTGCCTTGTGAATATTTCTGACTCAAGTTGCCAATGACTTCTTCAAATTTATCAGCAGGCATACATAAGTTTGCCGTACCTTCATAAAACTCTTCCTTAATGTCGAAAGAAACTATAAGAACAATATCCTGTGGCGAAAACGCCTGAATTAATCTACCGTTAGTCTGAATGCCCTTAAAGTCTGTTTCTAGTGGGAAGTAAGTTTGCCATGCATCTTTCATTGTCTTTGAGACTTTTTGCATTACATGGTCAAGAAGTGCAATTTCTATTTCAGTAAAATCTCTCTGAAGTATTGTAGGCTCACCATTACCACCCATCAATCTGTCAATTAACATATAACCGAATGATGTTGGGAATTCAAGAAGAAGTGTTGTTTCACCAAAACTTGAATTTTCTGGTTCGAAACCAATAATACCAACAAGAGTACTATCTGGAATTGCGTTGTTAAACTCAAAGTATCTTTGTTCTTCTAACTGACTTACGTTTACTTCGCAAATACTGTGAAGTGCGTTTGTAAAGTACGAAGAAACAATTCTTGCAAATGTTTCAAGAAAGTTGTTTAACGATTTAAGCTGGTCTTTGGTAAACTTTTTAGGTGAAGCAAAGTTATACGTCTTAATTCGCTCTTCGGGTTCGCTTTCAACCGGCGCACCACTTTTCATTCGCTGCAAAAGTTCATCAATTTGGCTTTGGGATAACGCTTCTGCCATTCAGCTACTCAACTCCTTTCTTGGAAAAAATATTGTAAATTTTATTTTTTTGCATCTTTACCTGATAATTGTGGAAGTAATACGTCATTTACGTCGCCCTCTTTTGGATATTCGTCGCTGTTATAAAGGTCTTCAAGTGCATCGTAAATATTTGTATTAACATTACTGTTTTTACCGATAATAACAAGCTCAACACGGCGGTTCTTTCTCATGCCTTCTTCTGTATCATTAGATGCTACAGGGAAGTTATCACCATAACCTAAAACCGTGATTTTCATATTATCGATTTTTTTATTTAATTCAAAATAGTTTGCAACAACTGCAGCTCTTTCACCTGCAAGACGCCATGTTCTTTCAGGGTCCTGCTCTATGGCAGGCTTAGCAGTATGACCGCAAATATTTATGAGCTTAATTTCTTTTTCAAATTCCTTTAAACCGTCGCCTATAAATTCCAATACCTCATAAGCATCTTCTCTTAAGGCATACTCATTAGGTTTAAAGAATATAGCACTGTCAAATCTTACGTAGATAACATCTTCTATTTTTGCGATTGAAACAGAGCTTTGCATATTATTTTCTTCAACATACTCTTCTAATTTTTCAAAAAGAGTATCCATTGCGGCTTCTGTCATATCCTGACTGTTACCTGAACCTTCACCGCCACCTACTGCTGAACCCTGAATAATTTCTTCAAGCACTTCTTTATCTATGTTCTGGAATGATTCAAGGAAAGCATTAAACTTTTCCTGGTCAATAACTGACATACTAATCATAAGAACAAAGAAACAAAGAAGCAAGGTAACCATATCGGCATAAGTGTTAAGCCAAGCCTGACCGCCACCGCCCTCGGGGGCTTTTCTTTGTCTTGCCATTTTTTACCAACCTTTACATAGTTATTGGATAAAATTATTTTTTACCCTTTTTACCGCCTTCATCGTCTGATGAACCTGAATCGCCTGTGCCAAACTTCTTTTGTTTATACTCAGGTAACATATGTATAAGTCTTTCTTGAACGAGCTTTGGGTTTTCACCTGCTTGTATAGCCTGAACACCCTCTGCAATAATTGACATACAAAGATATTCTTCTTCGTGACGAACTCTTAATTTATTTGAAATAGGTAAGAATATTGCATTCGCTAAGAGTGAACCATAAAAGGTTGTAACAAGTGCAACCGCCATATTAGGACCAAGTGTATCAATATCACTCATATTCTGAAGCATATTAATAAGACCTATTAATGTACCAATCATACCGAACGCAGGACCAAGCTCTGCACCTTTGTCGTAGAATGCCCTGTCAGCTGAGTGACGGTCATCAAGGTTTGCAAGCCAGCAATCCATTTGTTCTTTAACTTTTTCCTGGTCAACCGAGTCAACTACCATCTGAAAACTGTTTTTCATAAAGGCATCGGTCATTTCGTTTGTGTCTTCTTCAAGTGCTAAAAGACCATTTGCTCTCGCTTTTTTAGCACATTCAACTATTTTTGCAATATAAACCTCTGGGTTATATACCTTTGGAGAAAAAACAATACCTAAATGCTTCGGTATTTTTGCGAATTGTGAAACAGGAAAGCTGAACATAAGACAAGCAAAAACACCACCGATAACGATAATTATACTTGATAAGTGTAAGAAACTGCCTATCGTCTCAAAATTAACTGCTGGTTTTCCAGCATCATCTTCACCAAAAACAATGCCAAAAACCATCATACCAAATGCAAGAATAACGCCTATAATTGACATTATATCTACTGTACGTTTCATAAAGCCTAATACGCCCCTTTAAATTTATTATCCTTTATTTAATAATCAGTGCTTATAAATCGCCGATATTAGGAATTATTTTTGCTGTCGCACTACCTGCTATAGCACGATATTCATATATTTTTTTAGTAACATCAGCCATTGGCTCTTTAACAATAATAATATTCTTCGTAACTAGTCTTATTGTTGTGTCTGGTGTTTCTTCAATCGTTTCAATTAAGTCTGGATTTAATGCAAAAGGAACATTATTTAACTTAGTTAAAATAATCATAGCTTTTCCCCACAATTTTTATTTTGGTTGTTAGTTTAATTGAGTTAATAAATATATCTTAATACTGGCGACAACCTCACAACAACCAAAGAGGTTGTCGCAGTATTATTTAAAAGATTTATGGTACTTTATTAGGTTGATTTTTCAACCGAATGCATCCCGATACGTTCTGAATAACATACCAAAATGCATTAAAAATTTAAGATTTATGGTATATATTCAAAAAGATTTTATGGTATGTAGTTAAAACTTAAAATAAATCAACAACTTTTACTTTAATTACCCGATTAACTAACTACCAAATTATCTCTTGAGGTTAATAAGTTCTTCTAACATTGAGTCAGAAACTGTGATTATACGAGAGTTTGCCTGGAAACCTCTTTGTGTAGTAATCATATCTGCCATTTCTGATGAAAGGTCAACGTTAGACATCTCAAGAGCACTTGTAACGAGAGAACCTGTACCATCTGAGCCTGGGTCGCAAAGATTTGGTTCACCTGAGTTTGCAGTTGCTGCAAAATAGTTTGTACCTTGCAATAAAAGACCTGCAGGGTTTGCAAAGCTTGCAAGTGAAATTCTACCTGCTACAACGTTACCAAGCTCGCCGTGAGAAACAGTAATTGTACCGTCACTTGCAATAGCAATACTGCTGATTTCATCAAGAGTAACAACGCCACCATCTGTACCACCTGAAAGTGTGAATGGTTTTGATGAGAGACCCATTTCTCTTGAAGCAACTGAAGGTGTAACTTCAACAGTTTCATTACCATTGAAAGCCTGAACTGTGTCGCCTGTTGCTGGGTCACGTGGTGGGTTTTGCTGACTTCTGAAGTAATCGTTCATACCTTCAAAGCCTGGGTTTGTAACCTGAATATAGTCACCATCAGGACCTTTGAGAAGTAATGAAGAAGCAATAGTACCTTCTGAAATTGTTGTGGTATAGTCTTTACCATCAATATCAAGAGTTACTGTCCAGTATGAGTTACCCTCATCAACACCCTGAACATAAGCAGCTGTGAATTTATCAGGTGTTATTGTACCTTTACCAGAAAAATCAGTACTTGCCTGCATAAATAACATACCGCCACCGAAGAAACCGTTCTGAACAGCGTCGCCTTTCATCTGACCAGTTGTAACTGAGAAGTCAGTACCAGCGATTTCAGCACCTGTAAGTGGTTCTGTGATAGCTTCTTTTGAAGCAACTGATGCATAAGAGTGTAAATCAATACTGTTTGTTAATAAATCGTTGAGTGCAGTGTTAAAGTTTGCACTGTTTATATCTAAACCATAGTTCTCAGCCATTGTTGTGAGAGCTGGAATAGAAAGTGTAATTGAGCCATCAGCATCGTTATCAGTTTTAAGAGTAATTTCCTGACCAGGAATTGCAGGTGTTTCTGATGTATAAGTAATACCTGCTATTGTAACTGAAAGGTCAAACTGATGAGTAGTAGCATCAAGATTTGAAATTGCGAAATCCATATCGCTTGAGCTTGGGAATTTTTCGCTCATTTTTGTAATCTGTGCACCACCAAGGAAGAAACTAGGTGCAGAAACAGTACCATTTGCAGCTTGTAAAGTTGCTCTTTCTAAGTCTGAATCTGTGAATTTCTGACCTAATTTAGTGTCAAGTTCAATTGTACCGCCACCAGCTGATGTAAGAGTTACAGGGTAAATTGAAGTACCAAGAACTGTACCAACATAATCAATACCATTAACAGTTGCAGTCATTGTGTATTCAGCAGGATTTGTGTTAGGAACTGCTGTAGTTGTAAATGTAACAGGTGAATTATCTGCAATAACCTGAGTTGTTTCTTCAGGGTCAAAGCTTTTAACTGTTAATTTACCTTCAAATGCATCTGCATTTAATGTAATTACTGATGGTTCTGCAACTGCAACACCCTTAAATGTACCGTCAGTTGCTTCTGTACCAAACATGTTTCTTGATGAAGTAAGAGTAAACTTACCTGCAGCGTGTTGGTTACCGCCATTAGCTTCTGTAATAGCATCGTTAATAGCGTTATTTAAATCGCTCATTGAATTGAACTTGTGATAAGCGTTGAGTTCAACTGAGATAGCACCTGTAGAAGAGATAACTGCTTTTGCAGGAAGACCATCTGGAAGACCTTCGCTTGATGAAATTGAAATTGCAATATTACCGAATTTATTTGGGTTAGATGCGGTAATAGTGTAATCAATACCATTGATTGATTCTGTAACTGAAGCTTTCTTAGGGTTAACAGTACCGATATTGCTAAGACAGATTTTCTGTGTATCTGCAGTACCGTTAGCTGTTGTACCAAGAACAAAGTTACCATTGATGTCGGTTAAGTAACCGTTAGCATCATAATCGAGCATACCAGCTTTTGTATAGAAGATGTTACCTGAACCATCCATTACCTGAAGGAAACCTTCACCAGCAATAGCAACGTCCATACCATAACCTGTGGTTTGCATACTTGACTGAGACATTTGTGTCTGAATACCAGCAAGCTGTGAACCATAACCTACAGCTGTTGGGTTTTTACCACCCTGGCTAGCTGTACCAGCAGAAGCACTACGAAGTGCCTGATAGTAAAGGTCACTGAAAACAGCACGTTGTGATTTATAACCGTATGTGTTAACGTTTGCGATGTTATTACCGATAACATCCATCTTAGTTTGGTGGGTTTTTAAACCTGCCACACCTGAAAACAAAGCTCTATTCATATTTATTTCTCCTTATGCGAAGCCATGCATAAGTAACCTATTGGCATTAAAAGGGTATAGGAAAGCATCCGAACTCCAGTTCGGACAATCTATTTCCCTTAACGAAGTGGTATCTATCAATCGGTCAAGATACCATAAGCCTCCTCCAAAGGTCCGGCTTAGATGTTATGTAATAAGTTACACAATTACAGCTCCGTTAATATTTGTAAATACATTGCCTTGAATTGAATTGTTGTTTACTGTTGTGATAACTGTGTTGTTTTTTACACTTACCACAAATGCTTTTTCACCAACAAGAATCAGAGTGTCGTCAAGGTTCTTCTCGCTCGCAAGTCGCACACCTTCATTTAATCTATTAAGCTCGTCATCAGTAATGTCCATATTATGATCGACTGCTCTTTTAATAGCATGATTTGAAAAATTCACTTCACTGTTTTTTTCTATTGTGCTTCTCAACACATCAGCAAAAGCAACTGAAGGTTCATTCTTTTGTGTGCTCGTTGAAGGCGGATACAATCCCTGACCCGCACCTGGAGTACCTGTTACGATTGGCGAAAAGTGTTTAAAACGAATATCATCCATGATAGACTCACCTTTCTTAAATTTTAATTACTCTGCTTATTATTCGGCAGCTTTTGTCTGCACTTTTATTGGGTTGTAGCAGTATTTTTTACCATCCTTATCTTCAACAATAATATTGAAAAGATAACTGGTATCCGCTTCTAACATTGTAATGACTTTTTCTTGAGTTTTTAAATCACCAGCACCTAAAGTACCATTTTTAAGAATGTCATCAACACTATTAAAATCTGTACCCTTTGTGTAATAAATACTGTATTTAAGACCTGCAGAAACTAAATCGTCTTCTGTAGGAAGCTCCCAATTAAGCTTTACTGTGCTTTCAGTAACATCACTTGATGAAATACTGAATTTAGTTGGGTCAATTGTAGTTGTTGAATTTGAATCCTGCACAGTCATAATCTGTGAAAGAGTATATCTTTTACTGCCGATATAAAAGACAAATTCATCATCTACTAAGGAAACTTTGTCGATTTTACCTGTTGTGGTATCCAAATCACCACTTACTGTGTAGCGAGAAGCAGTAACTGTTTTACCAACTAAAGACATAGCGTAGTTTGTTCTTGAATATGAAAGCATCTCTTTCATAGCCTGCATATTTGAGAACTGTGTCATTTGGTTAACCATCTGACTTGTATCCATTGTATTATTGAAATCCTGATGAGTTAACTCTGTAATCATAAGCTTTAAAAAGTCATCCTGAGTAAGAGTTGCGTTATCAGCTTTATCAGTAAATACTGCATTATACTTAGTACCGGTTGAACCTAACACTCTGTCTGTTGTATAATCGCCCATTTAATTTCCCTCCTTTATACATAAGTGTCTAATCCGTCAACAGCTGTTCTGACTCTACCACTGTAATCAGCAGTAATTTCTTCACTTACATAAGCACCATCAGTGTGTGCGTAATAAGGCTTGTCATCTTGCTGTTGATTGTTGAATGCACGCTGTCTGTCAGAGAATTGTTGGCTTGTCATATTGAACTGAGCAATTGACTCTTCAATACTTTCAGGAGCCTCAACTGTTACCTCTCTTATTTCAAGGTTCAATGAACCGAGAGAATCACGAAGTGCTGTTAAATCGCTGTTTAAAAGCTTTGCTGTACTCTCTGTTGCAGCTGTAATATTTACCACCATTTTGCCGCCTTCTTCGACAAGCTTAATAGTTACTTCACCTAAAGATTCAGGATTTAATTTAACGGTAAACTCATTCTTTTCAAGATTTAAGTTTGCCTTAACACCATCTGTTATCTGTTCTGAGATGTTAAACTCATCAAATAAAGGATTGCTTAAATTCTGCACCTTTGGCAATTGAACCTGTGGTGTAATTACGTTTGCGTTTGCATTCGCATTTGCCGTTGCAATTTCGCTTAATTGCTCTTCGAAGCCACCATTTTCTGATTCTTGTGAATTACTGTTTTCAGCTTCACCAGAAAACTGAGACATATCTGCTCTTATCATTTTCTGTTGAATCATATTAGGCACCGAAACACCCAAAGACGGTTGCATAACTTGCTCTGATGCTGATGTTTTCTGGTAGCTTGCTGAAACTATTGGCATTTCTTTGATTTCTGAAACATCTTTCATAGTAGCTTTAATTTCAGAAACCTTATTCTCCATAACACCAGTTTCTATTACAGTGTTACCAGCAGAGGTATCTGCCTTTTTCGCTTCAAGCTTAGAATTAATGTAATTCTTTACTACTTCACCTTGTGCATCAAGATAATCATAAGTATTGTTGCCTAAGGTATAAAGCGTATCTGCAGTTTCTTCATCCATTCCCATTGCTTCAAAGAAGTTATTTTCCTGAAGTTTAGCAATCATATTAGGAATTTTAATATCATCAATTCCTTCAATGCCTTCAATATTCTGTAAAAATCCAAGAATATCCTGAGAAAGATTTCCACTACTGTTGTCTGACTGTAAAAGTTCAGCTAGCATACTTAAAAGCGAAGCATCTGTGTCGCTTTCAGTGTTTTCGTTTTCCCCTAAGTTCAAGATATCCGTTATATCAGCTGAATCACCATCAATGAGATTTGAAAGCATACCATCAAGTATATTCATAAACCCATCGCCTGTTGCTTCTTCTGTTACTCCGTTACCTTTGCTTCGGGATAACTGCTTAAGCTTAATCGCTTGTAAAGTCACCTGTTCCACTTTGTCACCTCCCTTAAAGAAATAATTATATAATATAGTATTGAAAGATTAAGAAACGCTGTCTTCTTCTGTTGACTTTTTAGCCACCATCTCAAGAATTTCTTCTTGCATTTCTTTTGCTTCCAGATACCTATATTCCTCTAATTGCTTTTCTTCGAGTTTGTCAAGCCCCGAAACCTCTTGCGAAGCACTTACAACAACTTTAATTTGTGCATCTACTCTTGCTTCTGCACGCTTTAGCTCTTCATAAAGATTGTTAAGTTGTAATCTCGTGTTTTCTGAGTGAAACTTATAAAGCATAAGCTCATTCGACATTAAACCATTTTTACTTTGCTTAAACTCTTCTTCACGGCTTTTGCGATGATTTTCTAGGTTTTCAATATCCGTTTCAATCTTCGCTCGTTCCGCCTGAAGACGCCTTAAAGTTGTTTTTTCTTTTTCGAGGACCTGCTCCTTGTAACTACGCATTCTGGCTAATGAAAATTGAAATGATTTCATTTAAAACACCTATTGTACTGCAAGTTGGAGAAGTCTTAGTGTATCTTCGAATTTGCTTGGGTCTTCAACCCTTTGTTGCAAAAATTCGTTGATTTTCGGCATATGACTTATTGCATTATCAAGTTCGGGATTATTACCCGGTTTATAAGCACCAATAGAAATAAGGTCTTCATTTTCTTTGTATATAGACATCATATTTCTGAGTTTACCAGCAGCCTGCTTTTGTTCAGGAGTAGCAATACCACTCATAAGACGGCTTAAGCTAGTGAGAACATCTATAGCAGGATAATGGTTTCTTGATGCTATCTTTCTTGATAAAACTATATGACCATCAATGATACTTCTTACAGTATCAGAGATTGGTTCGTTTGTATCATCACCTTCTGAAAGAACGGTGTAAATACCTGTGATAGAGCCGGTTTTAAAGTTACCGGACCTTTCGAGTAATTTAGGTAAAGACGAATAGATTGAAGGAGTGTAACCCCTTGCAACCGGTGCTTCACCTGTGCTAAGACCGATTTCACGCTGAGCCATTGCAAAACGAGTTAAAGAGTCCATCATAAGAAGAACGTCTTTACCTTGCCTTTGGAAGTATTCTGCAATAGCTGTTGCTGTCTGTGCACATTTAAAACGCATAAGAGCTGGTTGGTCAGATGTTGCAACAACCAATACTGAACGCTTTTGCCCTTCAGGACCTAAGTCACGCTCAATAAATTCAACAACCTCTCTGCCACGCTCACCTACGAGTGCAATAACATTGACATCGGCTTTAACGTTTCTGGCAATCATACCCATAAGTGTACTCTTACCAACGCCACTACCTGCAAAAATACCCATACGCTGACCCTTACCGATAGTAAGAAGTCCATCAATGCACTTAACACCCAACTCAATAACTTCGTTAATAGGTGGACGTGCCATAGGGTTTTCAGGAGCACCGCTTATAGAAATAGAAGTTCCTTCAGTAATCGGACCTTTGTCATCAATCGGGTTGCCAAGAGCATCAACTGACCTGCCTATAAGCTGGTTACTTGCAAGAACGGTAAGCTTCTTACCTGTATTTATAACCTTGCAACCATAACCAATTCCGTCAACCTCTTGATATGGCATTAAAAACGCCGTACTCTCAGAAATTCCGACTACCTCCGATAAAACAACTCCTGTTTCACCTGGGAGAAAAATTTTGCAAATATCGCCTATACTACAAGTTAAGCCTGTTGCTTCAACGGTCATACCGATTATTTTGTTAATTCTACCTTCACGTGTCAAGGTATCTGTTAACTGCAATACTTTTTGGTATTTTGTTAAATCAATATTACCGGAATTCAACACACTCAAACCTCCATCTCTGCCTCTCTGAAAGCAAGGCGAAGATTATCTGCCTGAACAGATATAGTAGCGACAACTGCGCCAGTTTCTGTGCTGACTACGCAAGTATCATCTGCACAAGCTATTGGCTTAACCTCAGCAACACCACGATATTCGGGTTTTGAAAGCTCAGCCTTTGCTACTTCTACAAGACCTTGTAAAGCATCAGAAACTTCTAAGGTGAGCCAATTCGTACCTTTACATTCGCTTACAGTTTTTGTTACAAGTTCTGAAAGATATGAATCGTCATCACTAATTTTCTTGCAGACTAATTTTTCTGCAATATCTATGGCAAAAAACTTCAATTTCTTTTCATAATCTTCTAAAAAAGCTTTTTGAAGTTCTTCCATCTCGTTAATTTTTTGTGAGATACTGTCAATACTGCTCTGTAGCTCTGCCTTTTTACTTTGCAAAGCATCAGAATACGCTTTAATTTCAACCTCTAAAGCTATAGCATTGAGTTCATCTCTGTAGAATTCTGCTAATTCTTCTCGTGTTGGATAAACAAGCTTTTCTTGTTCTTCCTCTGGTTCTGACGGTTGCTCTTCTACAACCTGAAAGCTTTCTGGAGTGAACTCCATAAAAGCTTCTTCTGGTGGAAGCTCTTCCGTCTCCTCAATAGTTACCTTAGGTAAGTTGAAGTCAACATCGGGAATTTTAACAGACTTTGAGTCAGCCGCATAATTGTAGGTTCTGAAAATATCACTCAATTATTGCATCCTCCCCACCATGGGAAATAGTAATTTCGCCCGACTCTTCTAATGTACGGATAATATCAACAACTTTCTGTTGAGCCTTTTCAACGTCACGCATACGAACGTTTCTGAGGTATTCAAGGTCAGAAAGGATGTTTTCTTTAGCACGTGCAGAGATATTTGAAAGCAATACTTCCTTGATTTCTTCTGTAGAACCTTTGATAGCAATAGCAAGGTCCTGATAATCGACATCGCGAAGAACTCTCTGGATAGTGAATGGGTCCAAATGAACAATATCTTCGAAAACGAACATAAGCTTTTTAATGCTGTCTGTAAGTTCTGGGTCTGTAGTACCAAGTTCATCAAAGATACGTTTTTCTGTAGCTCTGTCTGTGTGGTTCATGATATCAGCAACGTGATTAACACCACCGATTTCTGTCATATCAACAGAAACAACGGACGAGAAACGTCTTTCAAGAATAGTTTCAACCGTATTAACAATACTCGGTGAAACACTATCGAGAGTAGCGATTCTCTTGATAACACTAAGCTGTGTATGTGGTGGAAGTTCAGAAATAATCTTTGATGCTTCTTCTGGCGGAGCGTAAGAAAGAATAAACGCAATAGCCTGTGGGTGTTCACCCTGTAACATCATTAAAAGATTCCTGGACTTAGCTTTTCTCAAGAATTCAAATGCTCTTGTCTGCATAGCACCTGCAACTCTGTCCATATAAGACTGAGCAAGTTCAGGGCCAAAAGCCTTCTCAAGAATATCTTTAGCATAAAGCACACCACCCTCAGAAATAATCTTCTGAGTTGTGCAAAGACCATAGAAATCATCAATAACTTCTTGTAAGTCTGATGGTGTGAGCTTTTCTAATTTTGCAACTTCAACCGAAAGTCTTTCAATTTCATCTTCGGTTAAATATTTATAAACAGATGCCGCTTCATCGGCACCAAGAGCAACGATAACAGCCGCTGCTCTGCCGAGTGGTGAAAGTCCTTTTGTTGCATTTCTCGCCATTAATCATCACCCTCCTTAATCCACGAACGAAGGAGGTTAGCAGTAATCTTCGGATTAGCCTTAGCGAAGTTACGAACTTCTTTAAGGATTGCTTCATCCTTAGGATCTGCATCACCCATAGCAATATCTGCAAGTTCTTTCTTGTAGCGATCGATTTCCTGCTGCAACTGAAGTTGTTCTGCTGCACGCTCGTCTTCGATTTGTTGAAGGTATTCCTCCATACCATCCTTTTTCTTTTTCTTTCTCTTTCTTGCAATAATAATAGCAGGAATAAGAACGATAAGAAGAGAAATAAGGAGAACGATACCAACTATAAGAAGAATCTGCCACAATGGTAAATCAAGAAGTTTTTCAACAAATGATTGTTGAACAACAACATCGTCACCAGGTTCTTCGCCAACAAATGATGAAACACTGATGTTTTCAGGGTCGATATCAACGCTCTTAGAAACAATGTTTACAATCTCATCGCGATTAGTGTTAGAGAGATTTGCTTGCTTTACCATAACAGAAACTGTTGCTCTGTCAAGAATTGCATTACCCTTTTCAATCTGGGTTTTAATATAACCGTAATCGTAATCACGAAGACCTTCAATTAATGTTTCACCATCAAGAGCACTATCCTCACCATATGTATAGTCAGGAATATCGGTGTTGTTTTCTTCACCGGCAACACCACCTGCTACATCTTCCGGACCGCCTTGGAAAGTACCTTCTTCGTGAGTCAAGAAGCCTTCATCCTTAGAATTTGGAATAAGCTCCATTTTTTCTGTCATCATTTTATCGTAGTTGATAGTTACTTTAGCAACTGCAAATACGCCGTCTGCACCATATTTAGGTGTCAGAATTCTTTTAACATTAGTTTCAATCTGTTCTTGGACAATCTTTTCAAAGTCAAGGTTCTGCTGGTAACCCAAGCCACCATAAGCATCTTCGTCAACCTTTAATTCAACCATTGTTTTAGCATCTGTAAGAACAACATTCTCAGGAGTCAATTTAGGAACAGACGAAGCAACAAGATTCTTAATAGCGGTAATCTGTTCATCAGAAAGCTCTTTTATATCATCTGAAAATGTTATATTAACACTTGCAGTAGGGGCAGTTTCATCTTCAACTTGCTCCCAAACATAATCAGTATCCTCAGGAATAGCAAGATTTACAACCGCCTCCTGAATACCTTTAATTCCACATAATGTACCCTGCAAACGCTCCTGAGTCTGGTAAATAAGCGCTTGCTTTCTGTCAGATTCAGTAGCTGTAAGACCTTGTGAATTTTCAAAAATATCATATGTAAGGGCAGTTTTCGGGTAGCCTTCGGCAGCCAACAACAAAAGACATTGGTCATAAATTTCTTTAGGAACGACAACATTGCCGGTGGAATCCAATTGTGCATCAATTCCATCAGCTAATAATTCCTGATAAATAGCCGTAGCTTCGCTCGACTCAAGACCTTGATAGAGTGCTACATATTTATCGCCTTTTGCATTTAAAACAAGTGCCAAAACAGCCGCAAGCACCACAACACCACCGGCTACGCCAAATATGATGTTGCGCTTCTTTTTAGGCATTTCAGCAAAAGTATTTTTTATTGAAAGCAAAGATTTACCAATTGGCGTGTTTTCGTCAAACAACTTTGCCTTTAAATTTTCTAAACCATTATTTTCCGCCACGTAACATTACCCCGAAATTTAAATACTTGTAATTCACTATATTAATGTAATAGAGAAATATAAAATCAAACCTGAATTTGCATAATTTCCTTATATGCATTAACAGCTCTTGATGTAAGCTGAACTGTTGTCTGAAGCATTGTTTCAGCTTTCAACATATTAATCTGAATTTGCGCTAAATCATCGGCATTACCGAGTGAAAGCCCAGCGCCATCAATGTCAGAAAGCTTGTCAGCCTCTTTAAAATTTTCTATTGCACTATCCAAAATACTGCTAAAACCGCCTTCCATAGCTTCTTTTGCAGTAGTAACTTTTTCTGTCGCGGAAAAATCCATTTTTTCCATTGGTGTAATTGGAACAATAAACATAAAATTCTCTCCTTTCAACAAGAAAGCCTTGTAGTAAATTTGATGATTTTTTCTGTTTTTTTGTAACTTTTTTCGTCAAATTGCACACCTTTATTTTCCAAAAAGGCATAAAAGGGTACAATGACACTATGGTTACTACCACATATTAACATACTATTTCAAGTTTGTCAACTTTATTGCACAAGAAAAATTTGGAAACACGCTCATTTTTGGAATTTTTGACAATTTTAAAATTTGTTATAAATTTAACATTATTTTAACAATTTAGTGGTCACTAAGTTAGTGAGTCAGTGGTCAGTGAGTTAGTAGTCAGTGAGTTAGTAGTCAGTGAGTCAGTGGTTAGTGGTTAGTTGTCAGTATGATAGTTGGATAGTTGATTTGGTGAAAAAATGCCTTAGATGCTGAATATGTAAAATATTGACACGAAGATTTAGTATATAAGACATTTTCTTCATCCCCGAAGTCGTACAAAGGTACGTCGAGTGGGTGAAAAAATG
>CALFTN010000056.1 GCA_937916395.1 uncultured Clostridia bacterium
AATTCCTTTACATCTTCACCACTTGAACCATAAGATAACATTCTTTTTGCCATAAATTTCTCCTTTCATCAATAAATTCCGGTTAAATAAATACCATAACCCCACCGTATTGCTGAGTCAGAACAAATAAAAACCGCTCCCGTTTTATCCATATACGCCTTTATATTTCTATCAATATCAAAACTACATGTTAAAATCGATAAAGGAACAATAGCAGACGGCAATACAGACTTAATTTCAAAAATTTTAACCCAAGTGTTTGTTGGAATCTCAGCAATTGCCGCAAAAGCTGACTTTATTGTAGTTAAGCCAAGGCAAGTGTAATTTTTAACCTCTAAAAACATACTATTAAATTTAGAATCAACTATTACACTACTACTCAAATCATTATATTTAATGCTACCCCTCACATTTAAATCATAGCCAACCGTCAATTCATTTTCTCTTTCTGAATAACAACCGAAAGCTGCACCATTACCCCCATTTTTTATGTTAAAGGGTATATTACCACTTGATAAGGTTCTCTCAACTTTAAACGGAGTTTTTGTTACCGAATCGGTAATCTCAAGAACAAAATCGTAAGATGAAGCTAAGGCAAAATTACCATTAATTTTTGATGGACTTGAACTGAGCGTAATGTAATCAGAAAATTGAGTGTCAGCACCTTTTTTATATTTAACTTTAACAATAGGGCTATTTAAAGAGTTTACAGAACTAATTTTAGGTGTATATTCAATTTTTGCATAAACACCTGTTGCAGATGGGTTTCCAGAAGAATCGCAACGGTAGATATTATTAAATATGATTGTCGGTTGACTATATGCAGTAACTACAAAATCTTCATATTTTTCTCTGACATAACCACGTGTATCTGTAATACGCGTTACAATTGTTACGCTCCCAACATTTTGAAAATCAAGCGAAGCTTCTGTTCCTGCTTTTTTGAAATTGCCACAAATTATATATGCAGACTCAATCTGAGCACCATACTTCCCTGTTGGCGAATTAATTTTAACATTGGCAGTTGATATATTCTGCAACACGACATTCCAATTACTTGGCAATGTACTATTATTAAATGTAATCGACATAGTAAAATCGGGCAAAAACTCTTCTGTAGCTGGTATATTTAACGTAAAATATTGTGAAGCACTTCCTATTAAATTAGAGCCATTATACGTCCTTACAGTAACACTAACTGTACCCTGACGTGCTCGGGGTATTGCATTAGCCCAGGAACTCGGAATACTAAAACTAGTAGTTACTACGCCTGCTGATAAGGCTAATGTATTCGAATATCCCCCCATTTCATAAACTACATGATGACTAAATGCACCTGAAGCAGAGGAAATATTTACAGAAACACTCTCATTAGGAACAACGCTTGTTTTATTCAGAGAAAAAGAAGATGTTCTAGGAATAGTAACACACTTAAAATCACCCGCAACACTGCCACCTGAAAGTGAAGTACCACTCATTGAAAATGTACCGGCTACTGTTATTGTAAGACCTCCATCAGCATTGTGGGTAACATTACCATTCCATGTAACTAACGTAACAGTTGCACTATTTCGTGTATCAATCTTTAGATTTGTACTTGAAACAGCTCCTCCATTTATCGTGATTTGAGCAAAATTTTCATTTGCATTTAAATTGTACGCTGAACTTGAATAGCCATCGTTTCTTTTAAGTTTAAGATAAACAGAAAGATTGCTTGTGTTATTTTCTACACTATAAGAATTCTCAGTTACTTCTAACCAGATGTCATATTTTGAACCAGCACTGCCAGAACACGCCCCATAATACTTAATTGCCATAAGACCATCTCACCTCCAAACCATTATCCGTTACATCAAAACTAAAAAAGCCGTTATTAGAATCGCCAATTTTAATATAGTCCAATATTTCTGCACGAAGAATGTGAAGATTATTACCTGAAATATAAGCCACTTCTGTAGTACCTTGCAAAAAAGAAAGCTTTTCATTTGTGAAGCGTGCTTTTATATTGCTGTCACTTCTGCCAATTTCAATACCATAAACTCCATTTTCTAACTCGCCACGTTTTATGTATGCATCAAGTGAATATATTAATTCTGAAACCGTACCACCCAAACTAGAAATATCATCTTTAGCACTCGAAATTTTTGTTTCAAAATTTTCTGTAATATTTTTTGTTGTCTGTGAAATTTGAGAAGAAATAGTTTTAGTAAATTCATCATATTCAGATTTTTTTGAAAAAATATTTTCAACCTGTGAAATTATTGCTTCTGCTCTTAAATTTAATTCTGTATTATTTTGTGATTTATAATTTTCTAAATTATTTTTTGTATTTTCTATATTACTGGAATTAAGAGTTATTGCATCGGCGTTTTCCTTGATAATACTAGCTGTTTCGCTCTTATACTCACCAAAATCAGAAAGTGCTAAAAATTTATTTTGTGCTTTTAAAAATATTTCTTTTTCATTATTTTCGATTTCTGTAGTACAATTTTTAAATACTTCATCTGCTGTAATTATTATTTTATTTTTTAATTCTTCGAATTTTTCTTTATTTTCTTTTATTATTTTTTCACACAAAATCAATTCTTCGGATTTTTTATTCATTTTATTATTCTCGATATTTTTTATATCAGAATTTGAATTTTTTATATTATTTAATGCAATTGATAAACACTCATTTAATTCGTATAAATAATTTTTTAATAAATAAAATTTTTCATCATCAGAATATTTTGAAGCTGAAATATTTGGTACACTTAAATTTAAATCGTAAATTATTTCTCACTTCCTTTTTCTATTTTTCGTGAAATGCTTAAAATTTTAATATCGCCCTTACCTTCAATTTTAATTTTTAAATGGTCGCATCTCGGAGTAATAAATGGAATATTTATCGAACCTGTTTTTTCAAAATTAAATTCACCTTTTTTTATCCAATTATTATTTGAATTATATTGAAAAAATATCGAAAAGCTACTATTTTCAACAACTACAGCCCTTATATTAATATTCGAATAATATTTTTTATTTGGTAAATTCAATCCCCAAAGTCCTGTTTCAAAATTCCACAAAAAATCATTTTCAATATTATATCCTGATAATGTCCCAAGAAAATTTCCGTATTTATTTTTACTATCAGCCAGATATATTTTTTTATTTTTATTATCATCTTCTGCAATAAAATATAAATTTGAATTATGCGAAATAAATTCTTTAATATTTATTTCATCTTCTTTGTGCCAGATATTTTTTAATTCATCAAATGTAAATAAAAACCTTTTATTATTTTTATCTGTCATACAAACATAATATTTATTTTTAAAATTACCTGCTACTGCATTAAAATAATAATCATCTGAAAAATTATCAAAAATAGAAATTGGTAAACCACCATCGTACATAACAACGCCATTAGACGATTTATAATATAAAGTTTCATTTACAGAGACTAATGATTTTTCACTACCCTTCTGAACGCCACGAATATAATTTGTATTTACTGTAAATGGTGGGTTACTCCCATATATTTTGTGAACGCAATTTTCCTTGAAGAACAAAACGTATCCCTTGTAGCTTATCGCTCCAGTAAATTCACCGTCACTACCAACGCTTACAGCATAGCTATCAGAAGCAACACCCATAAACGATTGCCAGTTAGTAGGGTCACCTAGCTTACAGCAAAAAATTTCATTTGTTTCAGATGAGCACCCCCACACCCTGTTTCCATTTTCACAGAAGAAATCCATATCCGGAACTTTTCTTTCAATTTTTAAAGGGGTATTCTGAGTGAAATTTTCTTTTAAAATACCGGTAATAACAATATAATCATCAGCTTTATCCCAAATAATAAAGCTACCATTTATTTCGTCTTTTATACATCCACTTATAGTAACACCATCGTATTGATTAAAATTCTTACCAATATTAGCATAGCTAATTTTTAAATAAGTTGTAGAAACTGAAAACCAACTATCAGTATAAGCTGAATATTGCTTCAATTCATTTGGTACAACTGATGTATCAACCCACAAATCACTATTCTGAGGTATTTCTGGAGGCGTATTACCGGTATAATAATTTTCATAAAGACTGCCATCCGATTTACACAACCCAAATGATACAGAACTACTCTCAGCAGTTGTGAATTCAGCTTCAAGTGAACCGTAATCACTTAAATCATTGGTATTAAGGTAAATCTTGTCTGGAAAAATCAATAATTTTGAGCCTAAAGAAACAAAATGCCTATCTTTCGTAATATCAGGAAACGTTAATCCAGAAACAGGATAACCACCATAATATAAAACCCCATCGTTAATATACCCTAATGAATTTTTGGCGAACAACCCATGAAGACGTTTTCCAGAAATTTTGAACTCTGCTCTTTTATTTCTTGGAGAAATAACTGGTGAATAATCACCAGTCATATTTGTTTCATCTGAAAATTCATTTTCTTGAATTTTATAATTTCTGTTATAACCTTTAAAAGTTGTTATTATTTCTTCATTTGCTTTTAAATTTTCTGCATTTGGTTTAAACATTGTTCAATTCCACCTTTATGGAATTTTTTATTTTCTTCTGATAATTACGACTTACAAAGTTAGTCATTTCATAATATAATCTATTGAAAATAGCCGCTGAATTATTATAACGCTCAATCTCACCTAGCATATAATTCATTTTCATTCTTAAATAAGCTATATAAATTTCTGAAAATTCATTAACTGCTGTAAGCTCTGTTGTAAGTGCATTATCAGGTAAAAATGCAGTTTTAGAAAGAGAGTTTCTACCATTATTTACTTCACCTGCAATTTTTACATCAAGCTCAGAGAGCCATTGTTTTTTCAGCTCATCTGAGATTTCATTTTCTGTTTCATTATTAAAGATTTCCAAAGCCTTTAAAGCCGTCATAACATCACCTTAAAGAGAAATATTCTGGTCAATATATTCAGCAGAAATTCGTGCCATTTTCTCGCTGTTCTTAATAACCTCAGCAAAGTGCGCAGGCACTTCTACAGTTTTACCAGTCTGCACTAATATGCTCTCACCATTTACAGAAATAAATCTTTCAGTATCATTTCTTGATTCTTTTGGAATAAAAACAGGAATCATTTTTTCTTTTTTCTGTGACATTTTTATAATCCTTTCTCGCGTAGCACGGATTTTTCCGTGCTACGTTTTTACTATTTTTATCGTATTTTTAATATCAATTTGCTTTAGCTGTTGAACTGAATGAAGAACCACTTTCAATTCTGATAATATATTCTTCAACAAGTCTCTTAGCAGTTTTAAGACCTTTCCAGCCAATTGAACTTCTTTGATTGAGTGGGTCATCACCATAACCCTTTTGTTTCACGATATGTTCAATACCGCCACCTGTTACAGAAGTAACACCATAAGCATCTGCACCCATAATAAGAGTTGCAAATACTGCACAATTACTTTCGCCTTCTTCCCAGATTTTTGCTTCTGTTGTTTCAACAAAACGCACACCACCAAGGCAACCAATTTCACCAGTTAACATATTTTCAGGTGTTGTATATTTCTGCACCTCCATCCATTGATTACCAGCTTTTTGCATAAGGTCAAAAGCAACATAAGGGTGGATAATTCCGACATAGTATCCATCTATTTTTGGTGCATTCATAGCCTTTAAGCTTGCTGCAGCCTTAAATACATCTTCAACTCTTAAAAGAGCGCTCTGGTTTAAAAGGTTGCGAGAATTAACAGTATTTTCTACGCCATCAACAATTTTAGGAACATACATAACATTGTAGCCACCAACAAGCTCGTTACGAACAATAGTATCCATTGTAAGACCTGCTTGTGCAGCCAATTGCTTGGTTGCTTCAACAATTGTATTATCAACAGCTGTAAGCTCAAGAACATCAGTCTGCTCAATATAATCACCATATTGCTCTACTGTTGATGTCACTGTTGATGCAGAAAGCTTTTTACCACTTGGAGTCACACCTTCTGTTAATGGCTGAAGAGCCTTTGGAAGTGCTGAAAACTTTCTGAATTCAATAATTTTACCACCATTTTTCGGAATATCGCGTTTCTGACCAAACTGGTCGTGAACGAGATAAGGCGAAGCAAGTGTAATAAGTGTCTTATCGTAAAAAGTTTTCATTTCTGCTGAAAGCTCAGTTGTTGTGTTTAAGTTTTCACCTGTTGCGAATAATTGAAGATTTAATTTATAATTTGTCATATTTACTCCCCTTGTGTCAGCTTAATATTAAAACTTAACACTGACACCATTTTCTACTTTCTTTAATATTTTTAAAATATCTTTAGATGTAAGAGCATTGACATCAGTAAGAGTTACAATACCACTTTCAGACAACATCCCATTTTCAACAGGTCTTCGCCCCTTTGCTTCTATCCCTTTAACTACCTGCTCACGTACTTTTTGTGCTGTGTAAGCCATAGCACCACTTAAAATTTCATCTTTATGAATCACTTCATAAGCAGTTTTTAAAGGAATTCCACTATATAAAAGCTGTCCGAAAAGAGGGTTGCTTTTTAGTTCGTTTCTAAAATCAAAATTCTCATAAATTTCTTTTAATTTTTCTCCCTCTTTTACCCACGAGTAAGCTTTTTCTTTTAAAAGTTCAGTATTTTCTGCTTTAAATTCAGTTTCGGCACTACTTTTACTTGTTTCTGCGCTTATTTTTTCATATAAAGCTTCAATAT
The DNA here is from genome assembly GCA_937916395.1 of uncultured Clostridia bacterium. Taxonomy (GTDB): domain Bacteria; phylum Bacillota; class Clostridia; order Oscillospirales; family Acutalibacteraceae; genus DTU089. Next base: position 6,691 of record CALFTN010000056.1, read on the forward strand.
TGCCATCTTCTATTTTGTAAAACTCGTTAAGCTTTTCTAAAATTTTAGAAGTCTTGTTTTTAAAGTCCTCTAAAAGTTTTGTTTCTTTAAACCTTTTGTCAATTATGCTCTGTGTTTTTTTATGGAATTCTTCTTTGAATTTACCGTCTATAAGACTTTGAAATTCCTCTTCAATTCCTTTTGTTTCTTCCTGCCCGACGTCAGCAGATAAATTGTCGTCCGTTTCTGAACTCACCATTTCAGCACCATCTTCACTGAAAAGCTGTAAATTCAAATTAAAATAATTTCTTTTTTTCATAAAAATCCTTTCTCATCGTCTTTCCGAAGTGTCATATATATAAAATTCTGCAGAATATATAACTAATTAATTATTCTAATGTAACATTTTCCGGGTACTCCTGATTTAACAAAGCAAGTCCCATTATTATTGTATCTATAATTCCCTTTGTACGATTTTTTGAAAAGTCAAACGGCTCTACTTCCACGCAAAAGTAACCATCTCTTACAATTTCACGTCGAATAGCAAGTCTTTTATCGCTCTCTTCATCTTTTAATATATTAAGTAGCGTATAAACTAAAATAGAAACCGCCGAGCAAACAATATCCGTCCCTTTTTCGCTAAATGATGCGTGACCTTCAATAATTAATAAATAACGGTCATAATATTCTCTGTAAAACACCTTTGTCATAAACTACTCACTCTACTTATAACCTCACTTTTACCTTCAAAATCCATCATATTAAGAGCAAGAAGTGCCTGTTCACGATATTCTTTGTTAAAAATACCAGCGTTATAAAGCTGTAACGCCAATTCATTCTGGCTTATCTTAGTAAAAGGACTTGATTTTTCGCTAGAAACCTTAATATCGAAAATCGGCTTTCTGCCGTTTAGTACAACACCGAATAAATCGCTCTCTTTTTCATAGAGCAAGCTACTGTTATCGTAGCTTATAAATTCTTCTGAACCATTAGGCATTACAATTCTGAAAAAGCGTGGTTCATCATAAAACTCTCTTATTAATTCAATAGCGAATCTGTTAAGCTCACAAAATGCTCTGAAGCCACTTTTAACCATATCACGAGTTAATTTACTACCTGCTTCCTGAAGTGCTGCAATCGCGGACGCTGCAGTAACACCACTTGAAACACCACCCTGCGAAAAATCACGATTTCCGCTTGTTTCTTTGAGCTCATCAATCTTATTGTTTAAAATTCCGAGATATATTTCTGGTATGGAATTTGATTTAATTTCACGAATACTGTCATCACCTAAGTTACTTCCATTCACGTGAACAAAAGTGTTGCTCCAGTCTGCAAATTCTTCTTCGTTAACAGCACCGGATGAATTAATAAAATAGCGTTTATTTGTACCCATAACAGCATTTTTAATCAACGCATTATTAAGAATATCAATCTGCTTTTGAGCATCCTTCATTATGTCTATGTAACCAAAACCACAAGGTGTGCCCTCTTCTACAAACAAAGTATCAAATACAAAAGGATATTGTCCGTGGTCATAAAAACCCTTTTCGTAGTATTCTGCATCGTTTTCTGAGGCATAAAGAATTTCGCCATTGCAGAACTTACAGAAATGCAGAACCTCTCTGCCATTAATAAGCTTTTTATAATACCAGTCAATAACAGCACTTTTATGAGAAGTATCAACTGTATCGTCATAAATATATTTTGAAATTTCTACAGTAGAGCCACCTAACTTTCCATTAAGCTCAGGATACATAGAAACAAGCAAGTCATTATCTGTCAATTCAACAGAGAAAAAGTTCTTACTGCTCTGAATATTTTTAACTCCGGGCTCCCAAAAAACATTAAGCAGATTAACTTGTTTAATTTCAATTTCGCCAAGTCCATTTTGCTTTTTAGGATTCCAGAAAATCCCATAGACGCCAGTACCAGCCTTTAACTTATACCACCAGGTATCGCTGTAAATTTTTTCAAAATCATTTCGTTCAAAAACAACTGAAAGAATTTCGGTTAAAATTCCAGCTGCTTCTTTGTCGCTTTTTTCTCTTGGTAAGCAGTTAACACGTGGATAATTATCCATAGCGTCAGCATGCTTATTAGCGATTGAATTAAAGAGCCACGCCGAAGCGAATTCATCGCTTTCACTTTTTCGTGATTCGAGGTGGCGCATTTTAAACCACTGTTCATTGTCGATAATTCTTTTTTCAAGATTTGCCTTTCCCTCCTTATACTTATTTAAAATCTCTGTTGCTTTCGAAATATCATCTTTTGTTATTGTATTTATGCTCTGGTCGAGTTTTTCTTTTTCTGATATTTCTTTGTTATAATTTATTTTTTTCTTATTATCCATTTAACACCTCAATATGAATACTTTCTGTATCTTTTTTGTTCTCTTAAATTCAGTGGGTCATCGCCATATTGTTCTTTTTCTTTTTTTATTACAGGTGTAATCGGTCTTACCATACACATATATCTTACTTCATCTGCAATGTGGTCTTCGCCTGTTGTATCAAGGTCCTCAGGGTTTGTGTTGCTGAATTTAAGCTCTGGAATTGTTCTGATGAAACCTTTGCATGTGTTAAAAACGTACATCATAGGAACGCCGTTTTCATCAAAGCTTAACCTGTAATGCACCTGCATCCATCCAGGCAGACGCTTGTTGTCACCACGATTAAAATAAACACCGTGTCTTACGGCTGATTCTATAATTGCTTCACCTCTTGAAGCATCCCATATAGATGGGTCTGCGACGCCAATTATATTTTTATTTCTTAACCACCTGTGCTCTTTTTCTATTCTTGCTATTTCAGAAAAAATCTTTTCTGGTGGCCATTTAACACCTTCGTTTGCAGTTTTTGTGCAACCATAAAGCTCCAGAATTCTGTAGAGTCTACCGTCGTAATCTACCGCCCACCAGCCACATGAAAATGGCTTTGCATAACCGAAGTCGAAAGAACGATAAATCTGCCAATCGTAAGGAATTTCAAAAGGCTCAATAATATGAGTATTTTTACAGTCGACATAATGCTCCTTTACATCACGGAATTCTTCAAAAAACTGACCGTCGAAAATATCCCAGTTACCAAAACGATGGGCTTGCTTTAATTTTTCAGGAAGTGCTTCAAGAACCTTTACGTATTCCGGATTAGTTTCCATTAAAACAGTATTATCATCAATGGTTGCAGGAATAAACGTATAATCGTTTTCATCTTCACCATTTTCATAATTACCTTTTACAAAAAGCCTTTTGAACCAGTTGTGCCCAACTCCACCAGGGTTGCCTGTAAAATACATTCTCGGTTTAAAATCGCTTCTGGTTGTTCTGTTACAGGTCATAAGAAACTGAATCTGACTGAAAGTAAAATGTGTACATTCTTCAACGCCTATAACGTCATATTCCTGACCCTGATATTGATAAATGTCATTTTCGCTGTCGCAATAGCCAAGGCGTATTCTTGAGCCATTTGGGAAGATAAAAGCTCTTTCATCCTTTTTGTAGCGTGCTATTCCATTTAATTGTGTCAGCATTGGTATTAAATGATTTTCACGAAGCTCTGGTAATGTTTTTCTTAAAAGCAACAGCTTTAAATTTGGGTAATTAAACGCTAAAAGAATAAACTTTGTTCTTAAAGCCCACGATTTACCGCCACCACGTGCACCACCATAACCAATAAAACGATTGCTACACTCAAAGAATATTTTTTGCTTTTCATTAGGTTCAGAAATAACAAGCTGCTTCATTTATTCCATTCTCCGATTGCCTTTTCTACAACTATAGAAATTCCGTCACCTGTAGAAACTCCGTCTTGTTCGCTTAACAAATCAAAAAGCTCTCTCAAAGCACTGACACTTTCTTTTAAAAATTTTGCATCTACATCTGGCGTACCAGTTTCAGAAAAATTCTTTCTGGCTTTTTTTGTAATATCGTCTATTAAAGCACTCATATTTACCACTGCAGACGAAACCTTTTTTAAACCAGAATCTACACTATTTGTTTTGCTCAAGCTCTTACACCCTTATCGTAAAGTATTGCTACTGCTCTGTGGTGAGCACAGCGCTTACCCCCAAACACACTACAGATAGAAGTTTCATAGTGTAGTTTTTCTTTATCACTATTAAAGCTGTGTGTGCAAATTGTTCCATTTAAAACGCCCTCGCATTTTATAAAGCTTTTACCCTCTTCTAAATAAAATGGGCACTCTATAGCACCTTCAATTGATTTTGACATATTGCTCTCCTTTTCTTAAATAATGGTATTGACACCGAACACAATATAATATATATTATTGTTATAATCAGTTCGGCGTTCTGTACCAACAACTGCATTATAGTACAGAGTTCTGTACTTTTCAACCCAAATTGCAAACTTTTGTTCGATTTTGTTAATTTTTATCAAAACCTTACAATTAACAGGGGGCTTTTATTGTGACAATGTATGAAAAAATACAATATCTTTGTGATGAAAACAACATTAAACTCGCACACCTTTGTAAAGAAGCCAATATACCCAAAAGCACCCTTTCAGAACTAAAGCAAGGCAGAACAAAAACACTTTCTACCCAGACCTTGAGTAAAATAGCAAACTATTTTCAAGTATCTTTAGATTATTTTGATATAGACAGTGTTGATGACGTAAAAGATGAGCTTTTTGAAAAAAGAAAATTGCTCTTTGATATGTCTAAAAAAGCGACCAAAGAGCAATTAGATACATTTTTAGTTATGTTTAAAGCAGTTATAGATGATGAAAAGTGAGTTGCTAGTTGACTAGTGTGGCTGGTTGGCTAGTTGGCTAGTATGGCTAGTTGGCTAGTTGGCTAGTTGGCTAGTATGGCTAGTTGGCTAGTATGGCTAGTTGGCTGGTTGGCTGGTTGGCTGGTTGGCTAGTTGGCTAGTTGGCTAGTGTGGCTAGTTGACTAGTATGGCTGGTTGCTAGTATGGCTAGTGACAATGAAACAAAAAAGTTATTTTTACACCCCTGCCTCTCTTCGAAGAGAGGCGTTTTTAAAATACAGAACACAGAATTTTGGAAGCCTAACGGCTAAATAATTGTAATAGATAATTCTTTCATTTAAACTGACTTACTGACCACTGTCTCACTAATTCTGCATTTAAAAGGTGGGTTGACATTTTTTGAAAGTTTGTTATAATATAAATAAACAAGGAACTATCCGATAAACGGTTAGTCCTGTAAATGGTTAAAAAGAAATAACCGCTGTTTTATCAGGACAGGGCGGTTATTTCTTTTTTATTATATCAACAACAAGTGCAATTATAGAGACAATAAGAGAGCTTGGCTAGTTGGCTAGTATGGCTAGTTGCTAGTATGGCTAGTATGGCTAGTATGGCTAGTTGACTGGTATGGCTGGTTGGCTAGTATGGCTAGTTG